>CAXTDG010000240.1:0-7120 GCA_964242675.1 uncultured Chitinophagaceae bacterium | reverse complement strand
GTGTAAGCCTCTAACACATGCAGGTGTGTGTTCATGGTTTTGGCTTCGTTGGCATCTTTAGCGCTGAGGCGAGCATCTTCAATAGGCTGCCATTCACGGGTAAATGCCTCGAGGTAACCACCCTTTTCTGCATCGTAACTATGCTGCTGCAACAGGTGATAAAATTCAATAGCAAGATTCTTTGCCGCCGGGTGGCCACAACCTCTAGAATATTCGCTGCAAGCATAAATGACGAACGCTTCTGCATACACCTGCTTCTTTGTATTCAGTGGCTTACCCGCAGCATCTACTGTCCAGTACACGCCTCCATATTCACCATCAACAAAATGTTGCTGAATGTAGCGGAAGGCCCGGCCAGCCATCTCTAAATATTTTGGCTGGTGTGTGGCATAATATGCTGCCGAAAACGACCAGAGAAGACGGGCATTCAGCACAGCTCCTTTAGGTGCATCGGGGTAGATTTTATTGTTATGATCAATCTTGCCAACAAAGCCGCCGTTCACTTCATCTGGTGTGTTTTGCATCCAGTATTGCAGAATGTTTTCCAATTCATCGGTTACTTCTTTTTTCAGCGTTTGTGTATCCATTGATTTATTCTCTAGTGACCGGCCATTACGGCATCATGACCGTTCAATATTGCTTTACTTTCTAATGCTTTGTTCTTGTCAATCAGATCATAAATAGCCTGTACCGATGTGGCGGAACGAAGCCCATCGGCTGGCGTATTTTTTACATAATCCAGCAACTGATCAATGGTAGAAGTAGCCACATGCATACGGGTGTCGGAGGATGCGTAATAAATGAAAATTTTTCCATCTTCATCCGCTATCCAACCATTGCTGAAAGCTACATTACTTACATCACCAATGCGTTCTTCACCTTCTGGTGCTATGAAATAACCAGCGGGTTTATAAATTACTTTAGTGATGTTTTCCAGGCTCGTCATAAACATATACAACACATACCGCAAACCTGCCGCCGTATTGCGAACACCATGTGCCAGGTGCAACCAACCTTCACTTGTTTTAATGGGCACAGGTCCCTGCCCATTTTTTAGTTCATAAACGGTATGATAAATTTTAGCGTCAATGATTACGTCTTCTTTCACCTCAGCATTTTCCATCGTATCACTCAGGCCAAAGCCAATACCACCGCCTCTTCCAGCTTGTATAAAGCTATCTTGCGGACGGGTGTAAAAACCATATTTACCTTGTACAAATTCCGGGTGCAGTACTACGTTGCGTTGCTGTGGGGCAGGCGTTTTCAAATCGGGCAAACGCTCCCATATTTTTAAGTCCTTAGTGCGGGCAATACCACATTGGGCTATGGCTGCACTCTCATCACCGGGAGGTGCAGCTGGGTCTTTTCTTTCGGTGCAAAACAGGCCGTAGATCCATCCATCCTCATGCTGCACCAGGCGTATATCGTAGGTATTTGTATCCGGGTTTTCTGTTTCCGGCATCATCACCGGGTAATCCCAAAATTGAAATCCATCAATTCCATTATCACTTTCGGCAATAGCAAAAAACGATTTGCGATCAGCCCCTTCAACCCGTACAGCCAGCAAGTATTTTCCATTCAACTTTGTAGCACCGGCATTGAGCGTAGCATTGATGCCAATGCGTTCCATTAAATACGGATTTGTTTCCGGATTAAGATCGTAGCGCCACGTTAGCGGTGCATGTGCTGCGGTTAGCACCGGATTTTTATACCGCCGGTAAATTCCATTCGATTCTTCTGTCGGTTTATTCTCGAGATTCATCAGGCGCTGGTGTGCCCGTTTCAAATCCTCCATCCGCTTTTTAAATTGATGATACATTGCTTAATCTGGTATTATAAATAATTCGGTTTTTCTTTTTGTGCCTATTGAGATTCTACATGCAGCCTATTTCCATTCTAAAATTAATCTTCCAGTTTATCCCACCATGTCTTTTTCAGTATTAATATAATCACCACTAAAATGAAAATGGTAATTAGCAGTGGCACCTTCATCCATAAAATAAAGTACATGGGCAGTATAGTAAGGCAGCATTGGGCAGCAATGCCAATTGCCACGTTGAACATATCCAGCCCAAAACGTTTATTGGCTTGAAAACCGGGCTGCTCTGCTACTACCTGTGCATGAATGGGTTTCCAAAATCCCCAGGGACGAACAGTTGCATAAAAACTTTTTAGTATTTCCATATCTGTAGCCGGAGCGCTGTAAGTACCTGCCAGGCAACCCACAATGGAAATAAGGAACATCACAGGGAAATAATACAATAGCCTTTCGGAAGGTACCAACTGACTAAATACTAAAGCAGCTACAATACCTGCAAACATCCCCCAGAAAAAACCGTTTGCGTTGAAGCGCCACCAATACCATTTCAGCATATTGGCTGCTATGTATCCCCCGTATAGGGCCGATACAATCCACTGCAAAATGCTATTTACATCTTTGGCAAAAAAGCCCAGCGTTACGCCAATAATTACCACCACAATACCCACGCCGTAGTTCATGCTGATTATCTTCTTTTGCGAAGCCTCCGGGTTTACATATTTCAGGTAAATGTCATTCACAATGTAAGCCTGTGCTGCATTGAGCGTACCAGAAAATGTACCCATGAAAGCACCTAACAAACCAGTCAACACAAGCCCCAGAATACCTACTGGTAAAAACTGATTCATAGCTGCTGGCAGTATACGTTCGAAGTCTGTTCCGCCGCTGCCGTTATCCAGATTCAGTTGGTTGTAGTAAAGCAGAGCCAGCACGGTAAATCCAATCACCATGGTATAGCGAATGGGGAGCAAAACAATGGAAACAAAGCCCGTCATTTTAGAAGCTTCTTTTGGTGAACGGGTGCTTAGCACTTTTTGCATATCATAGTTAGGCGCCGGACCAGCCAGAGAGGCAAAAACCCCTTTGAATAACATCATCATAAAGAAGATTCCGAACAGTCCATAACCATCATCCTTAATTTTTTGATTAGCAGCATTTACATACCCCGTCCAGTCGAGGTTGAGATGCCAGCCAAAGAAAGGTGTATCCCAACCTTTTGGCACCCGCAAAGTGCTGCCATTGCTATGCAAATGCTGCCATGCAATTACGCCTATGGCAATGCACCCAACTGTCATAATCATGTACTTGATAAAGTCGCCAATTACGATGCTATGCATACCACCCAGTATGGAATAAAACATAGCAAACAGTGTAAAAATAATACCGTAAAAATGAGCTACATATTGCGGTGTAATTGTAAAAGGAAGATGCGGTTGCACCAGACTCCACGGTACAAATATTTCAATGAACTTGCCCAGCCCGATAAAGCCATACGCCAGAAAACCAAAGCAACCCAGCAGTGCAAAAGCTACTACCACATTGTGCGATGCTTTTACACCTTTGCCCTTTACGCCAAACCGGGTAGCCAGCCATTCGGCACCCGTGTTGGCATTGCTGCGGCGCAGCCATTTGGCTAAAAACATCATATTGAATACCTGGTTGAAAACCGGCCACAGCCAGGGGATCCAGATACTTTTAAACCCATATACAAAGCACAACGCCACCATCCACATGGTGCCACTAATGTCGAACATATCAGAAGCATCGCTTAGACCCAGCAAGTACCAGGGCAGTTTTTTTCCGCCCAGCAGGTAGCTTTCTTTACTCTGCCTTGCCTTTTTCCTGAGTACCCAACCTAGTACCAGCATCATCACCAGGTAACTAATAACGATGGCAATATCAACCGCTTGTAAATGCATTTAAATAGAACAAAATTGATAAGGTGAAATGGGTAGTAAGTGTGTAATTAAATGTCGATCTTATCTGTTCTAACCTTTTTTTCCGAGCAAGAATAAATGCTCTTGTTAATCCATTTTTCAAGAGCGAATAATGAAGGAAGTCATTGCCAGAAGAAGAATCAACCGGCCTATACTTCCACGATTGCTTGCTTGCCTTTTTCCAGCCATGGAAAACTCATTGATATACTTTTTCTTTTGCTATTTTTTTTCCAAACAGCATTCTATCTGTTTCATAAAATCGCTTGAAATCTTTTTCTGAATTCTGCCCTTTGAAAGGAACGTAATAGTGCATATTTCCATTTGCTTGTCGGCCATAGTTGCGCCAGAGTAACACATAGCTTACTTGCTGTCCTGCCATTGCCGGCAGCAAACGCTTCGTCCACCAATCGGCGTATGGAATGGCCTCATAACCTGTTTCAGCAAGGGCTGGTATTTTGTTATGCTGTGTGGCTATTGCATTTATTGTAGTCAATTGGCGATTTACTTTTTGCACAAAAGAACTATCAGTTGCAGCGTTTCCGTATTGATACGCATCAAAACTTACCACATCTACCAAATCGTCGCCGGGGTAGCGCTGTAGATATTGTTCGCTATTGGTAAAGTCGGCGGTATTGAACACATACAATAGATTGTGCAGGCCTCTTTCATTTTGCAAATAGTTGATCGTAAAGCGCCATAAATCTTTAAATTCAGCAGGTGTACAGGTATTCTGGCACCACCAAAACCAATTGCCCGTATGCTCATGAAAAGGCCGAAAAAGTGTAGGTATAGCCTCACCATTCTGACCTTTTAAATCATTCATGAAGACAGAAAACTTATCGAGCCAGGATTTATACATTTCATGCTTTGCACCACCGGGTAAAATGGCCGCAACACCACCATGCGTAGTATCCCAGGCTGATTCGCCATTTACTGGATTGTCAAAATGCCAACTGATGGTAACGATGCTGCCACGGCCATACGCCTCTTTAATAAACCCTTTCATTTTATCAAAAGGAACGCTGTCAAGGTTTTCTGCAAGATCATTTTCGAGGTTGCCTAATTCCCAGCCATATATCGCCGGATAATCGCCGGTTGCTTCTTTCGTATCGCTGCGGCCCGGTTCGTATTTCCAGCCAACGCCATAGGCCAAATCATCCTGATGACCGAATAGGGTTTTACCTGCCGCCGCCATTTTCTTCAGGTGTTTATACAGGGCTACTGTTTCTTTCGTTGCCTGTTTATCGGCGGGTGCATCGTCGTTTTTATTAGTGACTGAAGTGTTTATTTGTGCGGCCGTAATTACGTTCCAGGTACTGGCATCGCTGTCGAATACCGTATTCAATCCCTGCTCTTCCATCGGCGGGTCGCCCATGTAATCATCCCCATTTTTCCAAAATGCTTGATCAGCAATAGGCCGTGCCGTACCGCCAAACGCCCAGAAATTAATACCACCAATGGCACCGCCCTGTTGGGCACTTTTTTGCCAAAAGCCAAATACATCTTTGTAATATTCATCCCGCAAATGCGTAGCTGCAGCCATGCTAAAGGAATGGCCATCCCGTGGGAATCCAAATTCTTCAACCACCAATGGCTTATTTAAAAGCAGGGCTATAGAATCATGCTGCCGGATGTATTCATTCGTTTTTGATAGTACGTTCGGCAGATCCGCCTGCATGGTTTCCGGCTTAAACCAACCCCAATTTTTTGGCCAGATATGTATAGTGAGATAATCAATTTTCGGAATGGCATGTGCCTCCTGAAATAGGGTCGGATTTTCCAGACCCATCCAGCCTTCGCTGCCGGTTGTCACTAAATGGTTTTTATCTTTTGAATGAATGTAAGTGGCTGCTTTATCAATCCATTTGAGATAAGCCTCCCTGGCTGTAAGCCGCATTGGCCGTGGCTCGTTGGCCAGTTCCCAACTCATAATGGCTTCATCGTCCTTATATTTTTTACCGGTAACCGTATTGGTTCGACCAATAATTTCCTGCACTTGTTTCAGGTAATCTTTTACACATGATTTGCAGGTGTAAAACGTACTTACCACATCCCGCAGGCTATCCCAATTCAGTTTCCTTTGCAACAACGAATCGGGCAGTTTTCCATTCCAGTTGAGGTATTGCAAAAATCCGCCGCTCCACTCCCAGTTGTTGCTCAGGTAAATAACAGCTTTCATGTTTCGCTTACCCATTTCACTCAGTAGCAGATCCAGTCCGTTCAAATTATTTTCATTGAAAACACCTTTGGCTGATTGAAGAGATGGCTGCACCCGTTGTACGCCCTGTATCATGCCAGCGCCTTCTGTTCCACCCAATACCCGAAGGTTTTGCACGCCTTTGCTCTTTAAAAAATCCAGTTCTTTCCGCAGCCTTTCTGCCCCCCTGGTGTTATTAGCCTGCAAACCCAAAAGGCCGCCGTACCAGTAGTTGGTACCTACATAATAGTAGGGCATTCCATTAAGCGTAAACTGATGTTCTTGGGTTTGTACAAAAGCTGATTGCCCTATTGCTGTGGAGCAAAACAAGATAAAAAAAATGCCTGTAAAAATATTGCGTCTGCTTCCTGTCATGCTTTTTTGAAATGGGTAAATGTCTGGTGGTTCACGGGTTTACTTGTTTACGGGTTCACAGGTTCAAATAACTTTTGAGGTATAAAATAGTACGGTTTTGTAACTGGCGAACTAGTAAACTTGTGAACTATTGAACCAGTCATTTTTTGATGTTTCAATTGCGTTTGAAACGTTTTTTTTATAGCAATGCCGTTCTTACAAAAGTATTAGCCAACACATGGTAAGCAGCAATACTATTTTATCAACTCCTGATAGAATCTCACCTATACCGGTTGTGAATTATACTCCTAAAGCCAGCATCAGTAACGACTTACATTTATTCAGTTTTTATTGGTGACTATTACCCTTTACCAAGCAAGGGAAACAGCTCAAAAACTAATGCTTATTACTTCCCGATTTTTGGGGTAATAGCATACACTTTTAGCGCCGCATCGTTAATGGCAGCCAGTAACAGTTTCTTCTTACCTGCCATTACTATTTTCAAATTTCTGGTATCGCCATCCAGTAGCAGGCCGCTTGCTTGCGGCAGTACCACATCAAATTTACCTTTTCCATTTCCTCTAAGTACCAGGCCGTAAGAAGCATCATATCGGCCACCGGCGGCTACACCAGCCTGGTATTCGTTTCCGGCTAAAATAAGGTCAGGGTGTTGGTCATTATTTACATCGGTAAACACAATCGAATTAACCGGGGCTATCTGTGCCATTTGCGGAAACGGATGAAAAGCAAACATGCCTTTGCCATCATTTTCAAACCAGCCACTCCGTACTTCATTAGCATGTAGCACCAATG
>CAXTDG010000239.1:0-7195 GCA_964242675.1 uncultured Chitinophagaceae bacterium | reverse complement strand
GAATCCTGCCAGGTGCGGTACTTTAATACAAAAGCCGTAACGCCAGCCGCCGCAAATTGCCGGGCCACTTCATAGCCGCCATCTTCAATACTTAAATTCAAATAACCACCGCCGGGGCAAATAATCACTGCTGTACGAGCTGCATTTTGATGTTCGGGTATAAAAGCCGTTAGCGTTGGCCGGGTAACATTCCTAACTACCGGCCTTCCGGTTTCGGGCTTGGTAAAAACCTCTTTGTCATCTACCATCGGTAAGTTTCCGGGTGGCGTACCAGCGTAAAGCGGCATTACCTGCTGACATTTACCTGCCAACCCAATTGCTATTAAAAACAGAACTAATGGAAATTTCAAACTGATTCGTTTATAGGAATAACTTATTAAAGAGTAAAGGCAATGTGACCGCAAAGGAGCAAAATTCGCAATGCAAAGCCAGTAGTAATATAGCTTAGTGTACTTTGCTTCTTTGTGGTTATCATAACAAGTTTACTGATTAACAGGCGTAGGAACAAACAAGCCGGGGATGGGTTTGGGTACAGAAGTGTTTAGGTCCACTTCGTTTTGAGAATACAAAAAACGCTGCGGAAATTGTGTACCAGCATTGGGTGTTATCGGTACCCGGATGTCCGGTTCTTTAAAAGTGCGTCGCAGATCATTAAAGCCTTCCACCTGCCCGATAAACGTAACATAACGCTCTTCCATAATTTCACGGAGCAAGGCTCTGTCTTGTGCAATAGTGGAGGCAGTAGGGTTTTCAATACCGCCAGAAGTAAAATCAGCCGCCACATATGCATCATATTTATAATTGCCCGCAGTTAGGTAACTGGCGCCAATGTAACCACCAGTGGACAGGTAACTACGATAAGTATTAAGTCGAGTTAACCCGGCAGTAAGGCCATTTACCCGAGCATCTGCTTCAGCCAGCGTTAGCAAATTTTCGGCATAAGAAGCAATGGGAAAAGAAACCGTTTGATAGAAAAAACCATTGGCCGTATAGTTAGGATTGGTGGCTGAACTATACAGGTAATTGAACCTAGAACGTTCAATGGTTTTTGCATTGCCCCGATATTTAGCCGTGTTAGCCGGATTCAGTAATCCTACTGCATACGCCCCGTTGGCATCCATAAAACCGGGCCTTACCTGTGCAAAAAATTGGTAGTATAAATTGTAGGTTCCGGTGGCAGTAGCCGAGTGTGGCGCCAACCAGTTATTAGCTGCTGTATTAATTCCATTTTGGGCGGCTGCCAAAGCCAGTGCGTATTGCTTGGTTTGCATATAGTACCGGGCTTTCAGCGTGTAAGCAGCTTGTGTCCACTTGGTCATGTTGCCCGCAAAAAAAATATCCTGTGCACTGAAATCAACGAAAGCCGTGGAAGCAAAATTTTGAATAGCACTATCCAGCAAAGTTTGCACCGCTGCATATACCTGCAACTGTGGATCGTAGGCCGGGTTGGGGAAAGAATCGTTCACGGCTTGTCTAAAAGGTACATCGCCCCACAGCGAAGTAGCAGTGCCTATTGCATTTGCTTCAATAATTTGGGCAACACCTACCAGCCGCCGGTTATTTAGTGAATAAGCTTTTTGCTTCATCAGCCGGTCATTTTTTACTACGCTGCCGTACACTCGTAGCCAGGCTTCATCGAAATTGCGGGCAATAATTAGGTATTGATAAAAGCTTAAATACTGCTGTGCCTGCCCGGTAAAATAGCTGCTCCACATACCGGCAATCCGGGCTATTTCGCCTTCCTGCAAATCCATATCAGCCGTTTCCACACCGGTAAGCATAATGATAGCATCGGCATCTTGCGGATTGTTGGGATCGTTATTAAATCCTTCCACCGCTTTTTTGCAGGAAGAAAAACCCATAACACTTGCTGCCAGCAGCAGAAAAATATATTTAGTCATCGTTATTGTATTGAAAAGTGAAATGCCTTTCACTGCGGATTAAAAATTGACTTTAACTGTAAATAGGTAGGAGCGGGTAGGAGGGTTTACGAAATAGTTGACCCCTCTGCCGGAAGTTGATCCTGAAACATTGCTATCAGGATCATACCCTTTTACATGGCTAACCAGGAACAGATTTCTGCCGCTTAGTTCAAAGCCCAGGTTGCTAAGGCCTATTTTCTTTTTCAGCTTTGCAGAAGTAAGGGTGTAGCCAATATTCAGTTCCCGAAAACGAGTCCAGGTGGCATTTTCTAAAAATTGTTCGCCTACATTTCCAAACCAGCCGCCAGCCCCAGTGTACCAGCTTTGGTCGAGGGCTACTGGCCCGCCACCAAAGTTTCCAATATTTCCCCTGAAAGCTGTACCTGCAGCAATGGTGGCACCGCTGTAATTTTTAATTGCTGTTGGGGCAACTGATTCATTACCGGTAGCAGCACTTACGCCATAGTCAAGCAATACCGCTTCCGTACCATTGGCTATTACACCACCCTGCGAATGCTCGATTAAAGTATTTAGGGTAAAATTCTTGTACCGGATATTGAAGCTGAAACCACCTCTCCATTCTGGATTTGGATCGCCGATAGCTACGGAAGTAACTCCCGGTGTAGGGAAACCATTGGCATCCAGTGCCAAAGCGCCTTTAGCATCCCGAACCCAGGGAATGGAATACAATTCGCCCAAAGGATAACCTTCTACTGCACGGGACGAAATACCCGCCGTACCACCAAGGCTGATAGAACCAGCACCATTCAGGCTCAACACCTTGTTTCTATTTCGGGTCCAATTGGCGCTGACACCAATATCCCAGTTTTTATTTTTAAAGAAATTGTAGCCCAGGTCTAGCTCTAGGCCTTTGTTCTGAATGCTACCTGCATTGGCATAAATAGAATTGTACCCGGTAGAAGAAGCCTGTGGAATGCTAATTAAAGCATCCACCGTTTTGTTTTGGTAATACGTTACGCTGGCCGACAGCTTATTACTGAAAAAACGCAGATCGGTTCCTATTTCAAATTCCTTTTTCTGTTCTGGTTTCAAGTAAGGATTGCCCCGGTTGGCACTTTGCACATAGGTGCCCGTACCGTACTGGCTGGCGGTGATGCTGCCGCCATAACCATCTTCCCAGGTAGGCACAATAAAGTTGGTAGCGGTTTGGTAAGTAAGCGGCTGAATACCTACAATGCCGAAAGAAGCCCTCAGTTTTCCAAAAGAAAAAATGGTGTTGTTCTTCAGAAAAGACAATTGAGAAAACTGCCAGGCAATATCAGCCGAAGGATAGAAAAATGATTTATTTGATAGCGTTCCAAAAGTAGAAGCGGCCTCTACACGGCCGGTAGCATTAATGAACAACTGATCGTACAAACCAATGCCCAGGCTGGTGTAGCCTGCATTGGAGCGGCGGTTGGAGTAGCCATCGTTGGTGCTGATATTGGCTGGCGTTGCATTGTTCAAATCCTGCGGGCCGTTCGGAATAGTGAAGTTGAGCGACTGCGCCCCCAGCGATGTAGTATTGACAGAATTGTAATTAAAACCAACCAGGAAATTACCTGTGAAGTGTTCGCCAAAGTTCTTTTCGGCTCTGCCAAATACATCCAGGTTAAACTGCATTTCGGTATACTCATCCCGGTTGTACTGGCCGGTATTGGCATTGGTTGAGAAGTAAGGAAAGTAGTTAATCTGGCGGTCGGTGAAATAATCTGCACCGGCCCGTGCCGTAAAATTCAGCCAGGCAACCGGATTAATATTCACTTCAGCCGAATTGATAAACCGGTTCACATGACTGGTATTTTGCAACTGGTATAAATCCCACAACGGATTATTAAAACCCGGATTTGCACTGGCTCCCAGATAATTGCGATAGCTGCGTTGCCGGTTTTCAATAAAAGCACCGCCCTGCGTAGCAGCGTATTTTCCTATATAAGCAGAGTTGTCAAAATCGGGAGAGGTACGCAACAAGCCAATCATAAAACCCGCATTGTTCACTCCGGTTTGTATACGGTCGGAATTGATGAGGCTGTAGCTGGCCTTGTTGGAAACCGTCAGCCACTTGGCCAGTTGCTTCGTTACATTCAGGCGGGTGCCGGTTCTTCTATAGCTACTGCCTTGCCGAATAATACCTTCCTGGTTCAGATCATTGAGGCTAAAGAAATAGCTGGACTTGGCATCGCCACCACTGGCCGTAAGGGAATTATCTAAATAATGGCCCTTCTGAATTACTGCATCGTAGTTCTGTTTTACAAAAACATCTTTTGAGTTTTTAGCTGTGATAGGGTAATAGGTAACGCCGTTATTGCCAATGAAACTGGCCCCGGTGGTAGTTACCACATCGGCAGCACCAGACCGGGCCGCAATTTTATCGCCCCAACTTCTGGTATTGTTAGCCGCCCATACGCCACCTGTACCCTGGCCGTAAGTATTTTGCAGATCGTAAAACGCACTTACTTCATCAATGGAATAGGTTGATTTAAAAGTGATATTGGTTTTGCCACCGCCTTTTTTTGTAGTAATAATAATAACGCCATTGGCAGCCCTGGTGCCCCACAAAGCCGCAGCCGATGCACCTTTCAGCACCTGAACGGATGCAATGTCATCGGGATTAATATCGTTGATGCGGCTTTGCTGCGTAGTGCCCCCGGCCGATTCGCCCCGGCTGCTACCTTGCACCGGCACCCCATCCAGTACAATCAAAGGATCAGTGCTGCGGGTAATGGTGCTTTGCCCCCGAATGAGTATTTGCGAAGCAGCACCCGGATCGCCGGAAGTACGGGAAACCCGAACACCCGAAGCCTTGCCGCCGAGGGCATCTGCCAAACCTGCCTCACTGGAATTGGCTAATTGCTCGGCACTTACCCTTGAGGATGCATAGCCTAGTTTGTCTTTTTTCACCTCAACACCTAGAGCTGTAACCACCACATTGGATAGTGAAGCAGATGTTGGCAACAGGCTAACCGAAAAACTGGTTTGGCTCCCAATTTCAATTTCTCTTGTCTCGTAACCGATATAGGTTATTGCCAAAGTTTGGGCGCTGGCAGGCAAGGAAAGCGAAAAAGCGCCTTTGGCATTGGTAGCGGTGGTAGCATTTGTACCCTTCACCGAAACTGCAGCCCCTTGCACCGGGTTGTTTTTTTCATCGGAAACGATGCCGGTAATCGTTCTGGCTTGTGCGTTGCTTTGCTGATGAATAGCAAATAACAGCAGGGTAAGCAACAGCGTAAGCAGTTGAGTTTTTCTCATGGACAAGTAATCGTTAGTAGTTTTAGGAGATTTTATATCATTGTAATGGAAAGCTTTTCCAGCTATGGGCTTGCCCTTTTTCGGGCTGGAAAATGGGGCTTTCGATTACAATTAAATAAACGGGAATGGCTGAGGCGAAACGGATGAACGTATTTCATAAGAGCAGTCGTTATTAAAGAAATCAATCCCGGAAAAACCGGGTTGGTAGTGAAGCTGGCAATGCGCAGAGACAAACCTATCATAATGTTTTATCTTAACCACTGTCAAAAGCGGCAGACATGCTTCCAAGATTGAGAGTTGCTGTTTCTGGAAGACTTTGTACGTTTCTGGAACTTTTCAAAAAACTGAATATCAAACACTTAAATGAGAATTAAGACAGGGAAAGAGGAGATTGTTTGCCTGCTGAAAAAGGTGATTGAGCAGTATGAAAGGGAAACGGGCCAGCCGATTGTCCGTAATTCTAACCGGAAGCATTATGAAGAAGTAGCAAAAGCGCTGAGTGCCATTAGCAATGATCTGCCTAACACCGCCGAAACCCTGCAACACGAAAGTTATTCGCCTGATTACAACCCCAAAAATCTTGATTATCCGTTTCGGAAATATGACATCACTGGCAACCAGGTAAAGGATGCTTTTTTTAACCAGATCGTTTCCAACCCCAGGTCTTTTTTGGTAGATGCCTGCTACATTTATTTGTACGGAATGGGCCGAAAAGGATTTGAGAACGATCCGGTTGATGCTGATCTGATTGAAACCGAACGCCAGCCTCAGCCTACCAATAGTTATGAAGATGAAAATGAAGCTTTACGAAACCAGCTGGCACTACAGGAGGAAGAAACTACGAAAGCCGTTTCGGAAGTAAACCGAAAACTGGCTAAGCAGAAATCTGTTTTTTTAATTCTGCTGGCTGCTCTTTTTATAGCGTTAGCCATTTCACTTTTTGGCTGGTTTACTACCAAAAAAGAATGGAACATGGTAAAAAAGGATCTGAACCTTATTCCCTATAAACCTACGCAAACAGAGATTGACAGCCTGGAAGGCGTGTGGCTTTGTTACACCGGTTCGCCGCAGGCCAGGAGTTCCGATCCGGGCCGGTATCACTTGGTGGTTTCGAACGTGGTGGATGTGAAATATAAGAACGGCTATTTTACTTTTTTGCGCTACGGGGCCAGTTTCGATCATATTGGCTATATGCAGTTTGAAGCGCCGGGGCTGGTGTCCATTCATTCCTATGTAAAGAACGGCGACAGCATTGAATCGCCCCGGCATTCGCTGATGCGGCTGGACGAAAAGGGGCCGCTGCTGAGTGCCATTTCCGCCTCCTGGAACTTTGACGTAGGGAGCCGAAACAGCATTATTGGCATTCGGGAAGTGTACATTAAACAAGGAAAGGGCGGCACCTTAGAGGAAGTGATGAACACCATAGAAAATGCAGGTTGCCGGTGCAAAATCCTGCGTTGGCACCAGGCAGGCGGCCAGATAAAAACGTTTAACCTCAGAAATCAATCACTTGATGCCCTGCCCAATGAACAGTTGAAAACGCTAATTGATGAAAAAAGCATTTTGCTAAGAGTGCCGCAGGAGGGATTGATTTATACTTCGGATTCGGCTAAGGATTAAATGGCGATTCTTACTCTCGTCATGGCGAGGTTCCTGCCGAAGCCACCTCAAGAGCAGCAATCTTCCTAATTATGAGGTTGCTTCGTCGGGCAAGAACCCTCCTCGCAATGACGAAAACCGAATAATTATTACTTACCCTAAAGCAAAATACCTACGCCATTAGCGCAGGTATTTTTTATAATGAAGATTGAATTACAGCAATCCTTTCACCGCTTCAATCACCGCTAACAGGTTGCTCACATCCTGGCCTCCGGCTGTGGCAAGCGTATTCTTTCCACCGCCGCCACCCTTAATAATAGGGGTGATTTTTTCTTTAATCGTCTTCACTGCATCCAAGCCTTTGGCATGAACCAAAGCTTCGGAATACATGATAGCCACCGCTGCTTTGCCACCAATATTAGCGG
>CAXTDG010000238.1:0-7244 GCA_964242675.1 uncultured Chitinophagaceae bacterium | reverse complement strand
AACACCTTTCTGATTGCACCACTAACATACTATATCAGGCATACGGTTTCCAAATTTTTCTTCCTCTTTCTATTAACTTATTTCTCACAAATGAAAGCACAGAATAATGCCACTTACGCACCCTGTTTGTGCATTTACAGCTTGTTGCACACATAAGTGATAGAAATTTTTTATGTGAAATTAATTATAATCTGCTTGTAAAAAAAAAGCCAGGGCATTAGTAGCAAGTGTATGTACCTGTAAGGCAATTATCGACCCATCTTAAAACAAAGAATTATACAATTGTACACTGCTATTACAGGTAGCTTTGCAAACGTATGGCTGTTACTACTTCTACCACACCTGTTGTACTGTTCGATGGCGTATGTAATTTATGCAATGGATTCGTGCAGTTTATTATCAAAAGAGATAAGCAGGCTACATTTCGGTTTGCCTCGTTGCAGTCTCATTTTGGCCAGCAGGTTTTGCAGCAAAATGATCTGTCAACCGGTGATTTTGATTCTTTTATACTACTACAGAATGGTAAAGTGTACACTAAAAGTACAGGTGCCTTGCGGGTGATAAAACAGTTAGATGGCCTATGGCCTGTTTTATATGTTTTTATGTTGGTACCGCCATTTATTCGCAATGGCATTTACAGGTGGGTGGCCCGCAACCGCTACAAATGGTTTGGCAAACAGGAAAGTTGCTGGTTGCCTACTCCTACCTTAAAGTCACGTTTTATTGCTTAATGTCTTCCATCTCCCGCCGGATAATTTTTCGAAACCGGTTTTCGTTGCGTCGGTAAGTAAGGTGGGTTACAATAATAGCTACCACAATAGCTGCTCCCATCATTTCATACAATGTCTGTAGTTTGTTGCGGTACATTTCGGTAAAGTGTGCGAATAAAAAGAAAAGCCCCAGCATACTTACAAAAAACCAGATACAGGTATACAGCAGGTAATACCCCGCCCGGCTCCCTTTTCGCTGCTCTTCCCAATTGCGTACAAATCGTCTTTCTTGTTTGGTTAACATTTTTAATTCTACAGCGACCTGATTATAAAAAGGTCTGCACCGCACCACAAATAACGGTTGTAAACTGCACTAGTACGTAACTAACTAAAATAGTTTCTATAAACGAACAAAGCCCTGCATCAACAGGGCTTTGTATTATTCAAAAATTGTAGTCTACCGCATCAGGTACATTTTGCCATACCCTTTGTTGAAGTACTTATCAGTCTGGTCTTGTATGTTCTGATTAAAATCGTCGTTGATACGGAAGTGGTCCAGCTTTTTACCGTTAAGGCTGGTTACTACACGGTACAGGTACACGCCATTTGCCAGTTTACTACCGTACTGGTCGGTTCCATCCCATTTGTACTCGGTTATGTTACGGCCTATGTTTAGCGGCCCCAGTTCCGGTTTGGTTATTTCCCGTACTATTTTTCCGGTTACGGTTAGTATCTGCACCTTAAACTCCTGTGGTATTTCATTACCAGTTATGGTGAATACAAATGCCGTAGAAGTAGTAAACGGATTGGGATAATTGAACAGGTTGCTTACCATTGGTTTATTAAACACCTGGAAGCTTACGTTATAGCTACTAGGCCCGGATGCATTGTTCAGCTTGTCTTTACCAGACACCGTTAAATCGTAAAAACCCAGGTCGGCATCCTGATCCAGCGCTGGATAAAAGTCGATGGTTGAAGTGTTATCAGCACCTGACATGGCTGGTGTAAACCGCAACGTATCGGTACCAAACCGGTAGCTATGCGTACTACCATCGGGGTAGCGGAGCGTTAGCTTCATTAGCGAAGTATCATTCAGCAACAGGAATTTACTTTCATCCTTCAGCTTTATTTGTATGTGTGGCTTCGAACTTACAATGTCCTTATTCAGAATGTGGACACCATCAAAAGTTACATCCATCAGTGCGTTGTAATTATCCGGGAGTAAATAAAAATACCTGTAACTGAAGTTGTTGAAATGACACTGTTCCGGCTCGGGTGTACTATCTACCGGATTCATTTCCATATACAAATTATTGGTACCTGGATAGCTTCTGGTATCCAATGTTATACTTACGGTAGTGGTATCACCAGATTGTAATGCCTTCTTTCGGCCAAACGGTATCTGGTGAGGTACATTGTTCTGATCCAGTATTACCATTTTCACCTTTATACTATCACTAAACTTTGTATCGCTAATATTTTTGAACGGAATAGTGAAAGTGTAATTTTCAGCCTGGTCGACTGAGTCTTTTGCAGTAAACAGAAGATTAGCTGCTAATGCACCTTCTGGTACCGGGTTGTATAATAACCGCCAGTACCGCAGGTTCCAGGCTGTACCATTTATCGAATCAACGTTTCGCAGGCGCAGGCGCAGATAAGGGTACAGCGTTGAATCGACTGTGCTTAGGTCAAAGTTTTGCTGCGTGGTGCTTAGGTTGTATAAAGGCGTTTCGTTTCCTGCATTGTTTACTCCTATTACACTTACTATTGGCTGATCACCGGCTCGGGTGTCCTGCGTTTCACCACGCCATTCTACCGATTTCCAGGAGCGGGCCGGGCCAAATAGTGGCGAGGTTACATAGCCCAGCGTATCTGGCGTAGGGCAATTCGTATTCATTTCTATGCGTTCCAGGCCATCACTAAACTTCCATTTGGTAAAAGATGGATCGCCTTTGCGATACAGCAATGTGAAGATACGGGGCCGGTTGAAGGAATCAATCTGAGTAAATCCGGTTGCCTTCAGGCGACTGTACAAGCTATTGCCGGCTCCCGTGGTTTGCTCATCACTCAGCCAAATAGGGGCAAATGTTTCATTAGCATAAGGGTCTGTCAGCACTTTCCGCACTACTACATAGTATCCACTGGGGATTGCATCCATAAACCGCTTCATACTGTCCCGGTTGGCAGGGGTACGATCATCCCACTCATAATTCCATTGGGTACGGTTGTCGCAGGAGTTGCTGCTGCTACCAAACTGGCTACTGGGATTCCGGTTCAGCCAAGGCTTAAATGTAATGGGGTCAAATACATTAAATATAAGTGAATGCCCTAAACAGGACAGGCGGATATCATTATTTCCATTGACCGATATACTAAAATGAATAGACTCCGTACCACTTACCGGGTAAACGCTATGCGTAATAAACAGGTTGTTCTGGTGCGTTGTAAAATTCCATTTACGGCTGGTGGAATCAATGCTTATTTTATCAACGCCACTCTTCAGGTGCTGGTACACATGGCTCTGGTTGTAACCGGTGCTAAGGCTACGGGCCAAGTACACAAAGGATGAAGTGTTCCAGCGATCAGGTGTACCCGTAGCTGGTACAGCCGCTAATCGCCAGTAATAAACGGTACTATCACTGAAAGTAATACCTGGGTCGAATTCTGTTATCCCGCCAGCAGCAGTTACGTTGCGGGTCACTTTCAAAGGCGAATTAAACAACTCGGTAGTATCCAGTTCCATCCGGTAGGGCCGGGCTGTAGCTACCGGGCTAGATGTATTGGCTACGAGTTTGATACCCTGCTTATTTACAATAGCAAAATTGTAAGGGTACACAGGACGCATTTCATCCTCAAAAATTACTACATCCCGGCTGGCGGTATTATTCGTTTCGCTCAGTTCGGCAATGCGGCTCTCCGTTTCTACGCTTACAGTTATTCTATTCGTTCCTTTGTCTCTGTTTGCTATTACCGGCAGGGTTATCTCTAAAGAATCCATATAGCGGGTAGCGGATATTTTTTTGGTATATACAATGTCAGTAAATCCGTTGGGATAAATATCTGACTGTGGGTACTGGCGTTTCACCTGTACGGTGATGGAATCGTTGATAGCCTTACCAAGATTATAATAGTATGCTTTTACTTTAAACGAACTTTCGGCTACTGATACCAGCGTAGGATTGATAAAAATGTTCGGCTGCTCAATAGAGTAATCTGGCTGCAGGTTGTAATTAATTTTAATTGCCGGATCTCCATGCAGGGTTTGTTGCTCAGCATGTAGGCGGGTATAAAAGTCCGTAAGGCCCAGCAGGCTTTGAGAATACAAAATAGCATCCTGCATATTTTTTCCTACTGACTGACCATATCCCGCCCGAGCAACCGACTGATAGAAGCCTTTAGAATATCTACCTAAAGCATCTACTAAGCCATAGGACGTACTGGCAATCATCCCAATAGCCCCCCGGTTGGGTGTAAGTATATATTTTTCAGAAATAGTAGCCCGTATGCTCAGCCGGTTCACATCCATATCGAAGATGTTACCAGCATAACAACCCAGTAATAAGAACATTGGATATTTGTTCGGGTTGTTATAGCTATTGGGGTCGGCAAGATTGTAGTCTAACGCTGTAGCTGAGGAGTGGCCAAAATAAGTAAGTAGTGAAATACCCGTTTGAAACAGATTATCGATCAGCTGTGTATTAATGGTTGTGGCAGTGCCGCTACTGTATTTATTAAGGGTAGTTACACTGCCACCAAAAAGTGTATCCTGAATGATATTTGCATAATCATCCATATAAGGTGCTATATAGGTAGCTGTACCTGCATCACTGGTGCCAATTACATGCACCACATTTTTAGCCCACAGCTTATCCTGCTGTGTTTGCGAAGTGTTAGTTTGAAAAGCTTCGTACGTTTTTACTTTTGCCAGGTAGTCTACAATTTCCTGCCCGTTTACAGCGCTTAGCCTACCAATAGGTGTTAGCGGATAAGGATTGCTACCCACTGCTGAAAGCAAGACATCTGATCCGGGGTAGCCAAAAGTAGGTACCAGGTTTAACTGGTCGGCATAGGGTTGGTTTTGCTGAGGACGATAGTCCTGGTAAGATACGCCTTTGCCTATGATGAAGGCAAACTTGGGAGCAGCTGAAAAATTTTGCCGGGCATACCGCAGGAAGTTGCGAATGGAAAGCGGATGCTTATGAATACCAAAAGCAAACTGGTCTTCCAGTTGATCAATATCATAAGTTTTAGCATTGTAAGTACCGCCAGATGCTGAACTGCGATACAGCCGGTATTGCTCAACCGGGTTGCTACCGCCTACAGGGGTATACAAAGCACTGTTTGAAATAATAAGGTAATTGCCTTGCAACGAAGCGGCGCTGTAATTAATAAAACTACGCTGCTGCATACTTGCTACATTAGTAATAACGCTGGCATTTTCGCTTACCAATACATAACTGGTAGCAGCTTCAGTGTAAGGCAATGCAAAACGGATGATGCCTGCCGCATTTACATCAGCTACATACCGGCGATTGTTGCTGAGGTCGTATAAAACAGGCAGCACTGTACCCCTGTTGAAGTTTGTAATTTCCAGGTAGCGGCCAGTAGCACTGGCAGGCAGTTCGAATTCAAATGAAGTTTGATTATCGAAATTAAAGAGCCGGGGATAGGTAATATCCATATAGCTGACTGCTATACGGTCGTTTGCATTAGCACACAAATTTTTAATGATGAAAGAGCCTACACCGTTAGGAATGGAACTGAGTGATATATTAGTATAGGTTTGGGCCTTTGCTTCAAATGTGTTCAGGTTCATGGTACCCAGCAGGTTGTTGTTCAATCTGAACTCAACGCTTCGGGCATTAAGAGCCGTACCCATTGCAGCAGCTTTTAATGTGCAGCTACCTTGTGCGTAAGGGTAAAAGTTTCGTTTGTAAACTTCCGGGAAACTGTATCCACTATTCAGGTACGAATAGATTTCATTGCTGGAAAGCATTTCACCAGAGTCATAAGAGGAAGAATAAATGTACTCGCCGGGTGAAGGATCAGCATAACCCCGGTTAATCATATCCTTAAAATCGTACTTCTCAGTGTACATCAGGTAGGGCTCGGGGTTAAGTGTATTGCCTGCAACATTGTTGGTACCTGCTACATACCGCAGGCCTCCCTGTGTGGTGCTATAAGTAAGAAAATAAGTTGAAGAATCCGTTTCCAGACTGGGCCGGTTGTTTAGCTGAAAGGCAGGATCATAGTACATCACATTATCCGGCTTACCATCGTTTATTACTCCATAAAACTCCAGGTAGTCGGATGCTGATAAAGTACCGCTGGCAATGGAAGTGTACATAGGCACTTGCACGCCATTGCGAAATAGTTGAAAATTTTGCGCTGCCACACTACCCATACCATTGGCTGCCAGTACCGGCTGGCTAATATGAACCACACCGTTTTTGACAATTTTGAACTTGTAATAGGTTTGTGAATAGTTGATCCATTCATTGTTCATAGGCTGTGCTTGAGCAACAGCGGTTATCATTAGCAGTAAAAAGCTAAAACATAGCTTCTTAGCAAAGTGAGGTTGCAGAAAAGGGTACATATCAGGGTATTAGTTTTCTTTTTTGATAAGATCTATCCGTAGGGAAATAATATGCGTATACAGTGGCGAATCCTGGTTTGCCAGATTGTTGTAAGCGTAATCAATGTGAATATTACCTGCCTTAAAACCGGCACCAATACAAGGCTGGTAGATCCACACTTTCTTTTGGTTGGTGGTATCGCCATCCTTTAGGGCTTGTTGAAAATTGTAAATACCACCCCGCAAAAAGAACACACCATGCACATCCAGCTCCAGCCCAAAACGAGGATCCACACTTACCGCACTGGAACTGATTACCGTGTTGCGTTTGCCATCGAACGTCAGGTCGGCAGCCAGTTCAGCGTTTAGTTTATTTTTTTGCCCTATCGGGAAATGATAAGCACCGCCAAGCGACAGCCGGGGAGCCGTTAGTTCGGTTGATTTTACGGGCACATCATTTTTAGTGAGGTACAGCACTTCTTTCTCTCTTTCAGAAAAAGAAAAAGCCCAGGCATTATAAGTAGTAGTAGCATCCCGTAATACAACACCAAAGCTATAGCGGGGCGAAGTGTAATGCAATGCTGCATCTATACCAAAGCCCCAGGCTTTTGCAAAGCTGCCCACCTTGCGGTAGATGATTTTTACATTCCCGCCAAACGACAACCGGCTACCATCGTCCTTTTCTTTGATGATTTGTGCCAGCGAAATCAAGCCAGCATAGTCGGCAGAGGAAAACGTTTCAATATTATTATAATTCACCGAACCATCCGGCTCCACTAAGTAAAGTGTATTGGGAATGTCATCTACCGCAAAACGCAACAGCGAAATACCTAATGTCCGCTTGTTACCAGCTAAAGGAATAGCAACAGAACCGAAATCGTATTTACCAATACCCGCAAAATACTCAGCATGCATTAGGGAAATGCTGGGATGGTCTTGCACAGCGGTAAGTGCAGCAG
>CAXTDG010000237.1:0-7304 GCA_964242675.1 uncultured Chitinophagaceae bacterium | reverse complement strand
CCTAAGTACTACACCAACGGGTGAATTTGCGGTGATGGAAGAAAAAGCTGCAGGCGGCATCATCATTACTGCCAGCCACAACCCCAAAGAATGGAATGCTTTAAAACTGCTAAATGAGCAGGGGGAATTTCTTAGCGCTGCCGATGGTGAAGCATTATTAGCCATTGCCGAAAGCGAAAACTTTGACTTTGTAGCAGTTGATAAACTAGGTAAAACCACAACGGATGATACCTGGCAGCAAAAGCATATTGATGCCATTTTGCAATACCCGTTGGTAGATGTGGCTGCCATCAAAAGCCGGAACCTGAAAGTAGTGGTTGATGGCATTAATAGTACTGGTGCCACTTATGTCCCCGCTTTGCTGAAGGCATTAGGCGTAGAGGATATTACGGTACTAAATGCAGAAGTGAACGGCCAATTTGCTCATAATCCGGAACCGCTACCGCAGCACCTCAACGAAATTTGTGCGGCTGTAAAACGGCAGGATGCAAACCTGGGAATTGTAGTAGATCCTGACGTAGACCGATTGTGTTTTGTGTGCGAAGACGGTAGCTTGTTTGGAGAAGAATATACGCTGGTAGCAGTGGCCGATTATATACTAAGTAAGCGGCCGGGCAACACAGTGAGCAACATGAGCAGCACCAAAGCGCTGAAAGAATTGACCCTGCAAAAAGGCGGTCAGTATTTCCCAAGTGCGGTGGGTGAAGTAAACGTAGTGACGAAAATGAAGGAAGTAGCTGCCGTAATCGGTGGCGAGGGCAATGGCGGCATTATCGTTCCTGACTTTCATTATGGCCGGGATGCTCTTATTGGCATAGCGTTGTTTCTAACCCACCTGGCAAAAAGCGGTAAGAGTATGACAGCTTTTCGTAGCGGTTACCCCAACTACTTTATCAGCAAAAACAAGATTGAACTGAACGCTGGGGTAGACCTGCCTAAAATTCTTGCCGGGCTAAAGCGGAAGTATAAAAACAATCCGATCAATACTGAAGATGGCCTGAAAATAGAATTTGATAACGATTGGGTACATCTGCGGGCCAGCAATACGGAACCCATTATTCGCATTTACAGCGAAAGCGATTTTGAATCGAAAGCCAACCACATCGCCACCCGGCTGATGCAGGATATACGGGAGTTTATGTAGGCTTATTATGGCCCTGAAATACTAAACCAAAACTTACTTTTTCAGCCCTATCTTACCTGAAAATTACAACTATGGATTTAGGACTTATTACCACCTCTGTTCAGTTAGACGGTTATCGGGTTATAAAACACCTCGGTGTAGTAAGAGGCATCACTGTTCGCAGCCGCAGTATTTTTGGCAATCTGGCAGGTGGCTTTCAAACACTATTAGGCGGAAAAATATCTATCTATCAGGAGCTTTGCGAAAAGACAAGGGAAGAAGCTTTTCAGCAGATGGTGGCCCATGCACAAGAAAGGGGAGCTAATGCAATCATTAGCATGCGGTACGATGCCAACGAAGTAATGCAGGGGGTAACAGAAGTGTTGGCTTATGGTACGGCGGTAGTAGTTGAAAAGATGTAATTATACCAGATTTATATGTCATAAAAATACCTTCATTACTTCTTTGTTTTTCAGAAACAAATAGTAATGAAGGCAAATAGTAAAGCATTCAATTAGCTGAACAAATACTCCACGTCTTCCCGGCTAAGATTTTTTACAAAACCACTATCGTCGCTAATAAGATCCTTTGCCAGCATGCGTTTCCGCTCCTGCAGCTGAATGATTTTATCTTCAATAGTGTCTTTGCAAATCATGCGGTAGGCAAAGATGTTTTTGGTTTGTCCAATGCGGTGCGTACGGTCAATAGCCTGCTGTTCTACCGCCGGGTTCCACCATGGATCAACAATGTACACATAATCAGCAGCGGTAAGGTTGAGCCCTACGCCACCCGCCTTCAGCGAAATAAGAAACACCCGGCAATTAGGATTATTTTGAAAATTATCAATGGCCCGCTGGCGTTCATTTACGTTCGTGCTGCCATCAAAATATTCATATTCTACACCATCGGCTTTCAGCTTTTCCCGAATCAACCCCAGCATGCCCAAAAATTGAGAAAATACCAGCGCTTTATGGTCGCCGATATTCTCCATTATTTCACGGGTTAGTTCATCCAGTTTAATACTATGGTTGGGGTATTTTTCTGTTTCGTTAAGAATGGCGGGGCTGTCGCAAATCTGCCGCAGTTTCATGAGGCCCTGCAAAATGGTAAGCTGGCTTTTATCAATACCCTGCGTATTAATTACACCCATGATTTTATCCCGATAATCGTTGCGATAGGCATCGTAAATATTCCGCTGTTCTTTCTCCATTTCGCAAAACAAAATGGTCTCTGTTTTATCTGGCAAATCCTGTGCTACCTGCTCTTTGGTGCGGCGAAGAATGAAAGGAAACAACAACCGGCGCAAATGATCTTTCTGGTCCTTTTCTCCAAATTTATCTATAGGCGTAGCAAATTCATTTCTAAAAAACTCGGTACTACCCAGCAAACCCGGATTTAAGAAATTCATTTGCGCAAATATGTCGAATGTGTTATTCTGCAGCGGCGTACCACTCATGCATACTTTATTTTTAGCAATGAGAAGCGTAGCTGCTTTTGCCACCTTGCTCGTCGGATTTTTGATGGCCTGGCTTTCATCCAGCACTACATAGTCCAGCTTCATATCCTGGAAAAGAAGGATGTCGCTACGCAAGGTGCCGTAAGTGGTAATGATAACTTCAAACGCTTTTAGTTCCTCGGCACTACGGGTACGCTGGCCACCGTGGTGTATAAAATAAGTGAGCGTTGGGGTAAATTTTTTCAATTCATTTTCCCAGTTGTACAGCAGTGTAGTAGGGCACACGACAATTGCTTTTAGTGAACCATTTTCGTGGCGATAATGGTGCAGCATAGTGAGTGCCTGTATGGTTTTACCCAAACCCATATCGTCGGCCAAAATGCCACCGCAGCCTGTTTCTTGCAGAAAATTGAGCCACTGAAAACCAGATGTTTGATAGGGGCGTAAAATAGGTTGCAAATGTTCCGGCGCAGCTACTTGTTTTATTTGCCGGAATTCCCGAAGCCGTTCAAATTTTTCTTCTGTTTCTACAAACAACTCCTGTTCATCCCGTTGGGTGTATAATTCATCAATTACACTAAAATGATATTTTGAAAGCCGCAGATCTTTATTCTGGCCTTCGCCCATTTTAAATAACAGCGAGTATTTCTGAATCCATTCTTCTGGTAAAATTCCCAGTGTGCCATCGCTTAATGGAATGAAAGTTTGCTTGGCTGCAAGTGCTTTTTTTATATCGCTGATGCGTACCTGCTGGTCGCCAAAAGAAATGTCTACTTTAGCATCAAACCAATCTACGCCGCTATTAATCCGAACCTGCGTAATCGGCCGTGCCGTATTGAACCGAAAATTCTTCAGCGAATCAAAACCACTTACCGGAATGCCTTTTTCTTTCATCGTTTCGATGAATAGGAAAAACCAGTTATTTTTCAACACATCGGCACCTTTTAATACCAGTTGGTTCGTGCCTTCGGGTCGGATAAAGTTGGTATGCAGTTTTTCAATTTCATTCAAAAATTTTCGCTCTACATCCCGCTGGCGATGCACCACCAGTATACGGCCACCATGTGGTATGGTGATGGTTGGAAGATTGTTGTGCGGAGCCGTAAACCCTTTGTAAGTAAAGGTTGGAATGAAAGCCAGGTAGTCACCTTTTTCCTGTAATTGCACCTGTATTTCTGGTACCTGGTCTTTTATTTCTTGAACTAAACTTTTATCAAATTCAACTTCATAATTAGCGGTAAGGGCAGCTATATTTTTTTCGGAAAATTCGTTCCATTCATTCGCAGCAATTTTTACAGCCCCCTTTTGTAAATGCTTTTCTACCTGTAAAATATCTTCTGCTTTTTCCCAGCCATACAGTGTTTGCCCGTGCAAAAATAACACAGGTGACTGCCAACGATTTTCACTTACATCTACCAGTACATAATCAATACGACCCTTGCATTGCATTTCAAATGCATCACCTGCCGGTTTTATAAAAAAAACCGGCTTTAATGGTTTCGCATTCAGTTGTACTTGTTCAAGATTGGTAGTAACAAAACGTTTTGCGGCTGATAAAAAAAAGGCATAAGGGCTGGCTTCATTTTCCTGTAGCAACCGCTGTAGCTTAGGATGCAAATATTCGTTAATGAGATGACGGGTTTCTTCGGGCAATTGTACGCCACTGGTATGTAAAATATTTTCCCAAATACCACTAAAAGGGGAGTTGCGATTAAGATATTTATTTACTTCCGTGTCGGTAAACTTACGCAGTGCCTGTACCAGACCTTTATCATTTTCATCAAATACTTCTGTATTAATAAAACGGGTCAGGTCCAGTTTTTCTATCTTACTGATAAAGCTTTTTTCACCTCCTTCGCCTTGTATGGCATCAATTGAAAAGAAGGGATAATTTTCGAAACTGGCGTTGAAAACAAAACCAAGTCTTTTCGTTTCGGGTGGGGCTGCAACCTGAGCTGCTATTTGTGTAGTTGTGGTGGTAGGCCGGTCAGCCATGTAAGCAGGTTGGGGCGGGGCAGTCATAGGCGCTGCAACCCGCTTGATACTTGGATCAAGCACCCGCAAAAAAGGCTTGCCCTCTTTCATTGCAAATTCAAACTTGCCGGTAAGATCATCTGTTAGCGAATACCCATACAAGGCAAGCAATTTTTCTTTATCCCGGTCTATATTTTTAATGCTGTCGAAGTAGTTGGCACCAAACGCATGAAGCAGTTGCAGAAACACCATCGTCTTGTGTTCGCAAAGCGGATGTTTATTATGATTACAGGTGCAGGAAGTATCAAAAAAACGTTCGTCATTTTTCCGGATCACTACCTGGTTAGTTTCACTATCATACACTACTTCTGCTTCTACCTTTTCATCAACAGCTGTTAAAATGTTAGCCTTATAACTACGGAATATTTGTTCAGCTTTGTCAAAATTTTCCTGCCCGGCCAGCAAGCGGATCATCTTCAAATCAATCAGCCTGATTTTAACAAGCGTATGTCTTTGGTTGTAAGTGGTCTCCTGGCCTTTAAGTGCGTTGCGGTCGGCCATATCCTGCAGTTGCAGTAAGGCCGCCGCTTTGTGCCGGCATACATCGCTCAAGTTGTAAGGGCAGGTACAGCGCAGGGTCATAGCCTTGGCATCGGTGTAGTTTTGTATGTACACCTTGTACCAGGTATTGTACATATCGTCCTTTACCCGAAAATTGATGCTGCTTAGCAAGGCATTGTGATCTATCATTTCCACATTGCCAGAAGCATGTATTTTTTTGCCCCGGCGAATGACCTCGTCTGTAGCACTGTTGTAAATATGTTTGATGAGGTGCGAAAGCGACATAAGTTGTTAGATTTTTGAGATTGGCATCTGCCTATCATTCGGCAAGGCCAAACCTCAAAAATAATGTAAAGGCAGTAAAAGAAATTTTTAGGTTGAAAAGGATAGTGATAAAATAAAAAACGGTAGCCTATAAAAGCTACCGTTTAAGTTATGAGTGCTGCCTTGGCCTTCAGCCATTCATGCTAGCAAGAAATTCGTAGTTGTCTTTTGTACCTCTCATGCGTTTCATTAGTTCCTGCATGGCTTCCTCGGTTTTCATTTCGTTTAAATAAACCCGAAGCAGATTCATGCGTTGCAAAACGTCTCTTTCCAGCAACAGATCGTCTCGGCGGGTAGAGGAGGAAACCAGGTCGATAGCAGGGAAAACACGCTTGTTGGCCAGTCGGCGATCAAGCTGAAGTTCCATGTTACCGGTTCCCTTAAATTCTTCGAAGATTACTTCATCCATTTTACTGCCGGTATCTATCAGGGCTGTAGCCAGGATGGTTAGTGAACCACCATGCTCAATTTTGCGGGCCGCACCAAAAAACTGTTTAGGCTTTTGCATAGCGTTGGCTTCCACACCACCGCTCAATACCTTACCGCTGGCAGGTGCAACAGTATTGTGGGCACGGGCCAAGCGGGTAATAGAGTCAAGCAAAATCACCACATCATGTCCACATTCAACCAGGCGCTTGGCTTTTTGCAAAGCCATGGTGCTCACTTTTACGTGTTTTTCAGCCGGTTCGTCAAAGGTGCTGGCAATTACTTCCGCCTTTACACTACGCTCCATATCGGTTACTTCCTCGGGGCGTTCATCTACCAGCACAATCATCAGGTAGCATTCCGGATGGTTAGAGGCGATAGCATTTGCCACTGCTTTCAGTAACATGGTTTTGCCTGTTTTAGGCTGGGCTACAATTAGTCCACGCTGGCCTTTACCTATTGGGGTAAACAGATCGATGATGCGGGTAGAATAATTATCAGCCCGGTCAAAAAGGTTCAGTTTCTCAAATGGAAACAACGGCGTCAGGTAGTCGAACGGAATACGGTCCCGAACTTCTTCAGAGGTTTTGCCATTGATGGTTTCAACCTTTAACAGGGCAAAATACTTTTCACCTTCTTTTGGTGGGCGTACCGTACCATTTACCGTATCACCGGTTTTTAGCCCAAACAGCTTTATCTGGCTGGGGCTTACATATACATCATCCGGCGAAGACAAGTAGTTGTAATCGGAAGAGCGGAGGAAACCATAGCCATCGGGCATCATTTCCAGTACGCCCTCACTTTGAATAATACCGTCAAAATCTATATTAAATACCTGCTCCCGTTCACGTTCCCGGTCACGGCGCTGCTGGTTATTGTTTTGATTGTTGTTGGGACGAGGCTGCCCTTGTCCATTACCATTTACCTGCTCCGGTGCTAAAGTCGGCGCAGTGTTGCTATTGGCATTTGTAGTTTGCGTAGGGATAGGATCGTCGTAACCACCCTGTTGTGGCTGCTGATCTGTAGTAGGGGCTACAACTGGCTGAGCCTCAACTTTATTAATATTGTTATTATCAATATTATCAACTGGCTCGGCTACCGGATTTTCCGATTCATTTTTTGGCTCACGGGGCTTGCGGCTACGCTTGGGTAGTGGCTGGCGAGCAGCTGGTGAAGCTACTTCTTCCTGAAGCGGCAAGCTTGCCTGCACCACTGGTTCAAGGGCTTCAGCTTCAACAACGGCTGGTGTTTCAGGCACTTCTTCGGCCACAGGTTCGGGTTGTTCCACCTGCTTTTTTACCGTTCGTTTACGGCGAATTTTCTCATCGCCATGGGCAGATGGTTTGGAAGCTTTTTCTATGATGTCCTGTTTGTTCAGTATTTTATCTATCAGTTCAGCTTTACTGGTTTTTTCAACGTTGGATATCTTTAACTGATCGG
>CAXTDG010000236.1:0-7319 GCA_964242675.1 uncultured Chitinophagaceae bacterium | reverse complement strand
TCTGGATCACTGAGGGCACAAGCTACAGGTCGGGTAGTGTCAAGCCTTTTTACAATACTCACCAGTTCCTTCCCTATCGTAATGCCGGTGCTATCAAACTGCTCCCGTATTTCATTGCCTATGCTCCATAAAATTATGGATGGATGGTTACGATCTCTACGCACCTGGTCTTCCAAATCCTGCTGATGCCATGCTGGAAAATCGCTGTAGTAATCGAATTTATTTTTCTTTTTGGCCCACATATCAAAGGCTTCATCCATTACTAGGAAACCCATGCTATCGCAGGCATCTAGAAACTCCGGGGCAGGTGGATTGTGTGCTGTACGGATGGCATTGCATCCCATCTCCTTCAATATTTTTAATTGACGGTTGATTGCAGCCCGATTGACGGCAGCACCTAGTGCACCCAAATCATGGTGCAGACATACCCCTAAAATCTTTTTCGGTTTTCCATTAAGAAAAAAGCCTTTGTCGCTATCGAAAGTAAAGGTGCGGATACCCGTTTTGGTAGTTAGTTCATCTGTTAGTTTGCCCTGGCTCCATAGCTGGGTTACTACCCTATATAGCTGTGGGGCGGTTGGAGACCAAAGCCTCGGACTTTTTATAGAAACGGATTGGCTTGTTGTTATAAATGAGTCTGAAAGTTGAAATGGAGTTGTAATGGCGCCTATCTGCTTACCGGCAGCATCGTACACCTGCGATCGCAATTCCACTCCTCTTTGCATGGAGGCATCTTTAGAAATAGTAGCCGTTATATTCAGCGTAGCTTTTTTATCATCCACATTTTGTGTGTTGATAAAAACACCATTGTAAGTAAAGGACAGTTTTTTTGTCGTTACCATCCGCACATTCCGGTAAATGCCTGACCCGGAATACCAGCGGGAATTAGGCTGTTTGGAATTATCAGCTTTTACAAGAATGCTGTTCGGTTCATTTCCAAATTTTGCATACGGCGTAAGATCATATCGAAAAGAAATGTATCCATTAGGCCGCTTACCAAGTGAGTGTCCGTTGATCCAAACTTGACTATTTCGATAAATGCCATCGAATTCTATAAAAAAAGCTTTACCTTTTGATGAAGATGGCAATACAAAACTTTTGCTGTACCAGCCAATACCACCGGGCAATGCACCACCCTGATTGGTGGCTGGGGCCGTAGCACTAAATGGTAAATGGATACTCCAGTCATGCGGTAGTTGCACCGACTGCCAACCAGCCGCATCCATAGCGGGTTGCTCCATTTGCCCGCTGGTATCCAGGTAAAATTTCCAGCCCGCATTAAAATCAGTAATCGTTCTTTGAGCGAAGGAAAAAGCTGTAAGAAAAAGGCTGGCTACGAAAACAGATACTTTCTTCATGGATGATTCTGCAAAGATGGTTTGTAAAGAGCCGTAAGCATATTCGATTTACTGCTGAAATTGTAAGTTGCTTTTGCCTACATCTTTTGACGTAGCCACAGCAATACCCCGCTGTTCCTTTTTATTTGTAGCATTATAAAAATGGTACACCACGCCTTTCCATTTTACTACGAATGATTTATGAGCATATAGATTATCATATGGCTCAGAAGAATGGATTAAATCCTCACCGGTCCAGTCGGTCCAATGCACCAGATCTTTCGACACGGCGAAGCGGTTGAAAGCGTCTTTACGGCCTTCCCAAAAAGCGCCAAAATAAAACATCACCCAAAGGCTGTCCATTTTTTGCAAAACAGCGTCGCCTGTAATTCCAATTTTATGATGCATCACCGGATCGGTACGGTAGCGTTTCCAATGAACCATATCGTTACTTACGGCCATTCCAATCCGTTCAAACCAACGAACTTGCTTCACCCGGTCGTGGCTGGTATCGCCATTAGCATTATAATACATCACAAACGGGTAACCGGTCAATTTTTGCTTATCCCAGATCACTGTATTCTTGTACTGCTTTTTATCTTCCCACCAACGTACATCTGCATCTTTGGAGGTAAGCACCGGCTGGGGCAATCGCTGCCACTCATGCGGTTTGGTTGGGTCGTTTTTAGTGGTAGCAATACCAATAGAAAGCAACCCAGCTTCGTAACCCGGCTCTCTTCCTCCGAAATAACTCATCCAATATTTACCATCATACTTCTGTAATGCATAGCTGCCACCCCAGGTAGGGTCTTGTAAGGAATTGTATCCTGCTTTCTGGTTTGCATCCCAAAGCGTTGTGTCGGCAGAAAACGACATTTGCCTTCCGAGCTTCTCCCAATGCAATAAGTCAGCACTTTTTGCTAGCCAGGTTTCATAACCCCGGCCATTAAATCGGATATAGGTCATATACCAGGTATTTCCTTTACGGAAAACGGTTGGACAATCCAGCTTGGCGGAATCACTTTCCGGCACCAGTACCAAGCCATATTTGTAAGGCGTTTTCACTTCGTTGTAAATACAAAGCATAGTAGTGGAATCGACCTGAGCATTGGAGAAATAAAAAGTAAAAAGTAAGAAGTATAAAAAGCACGACCTTATGCTAATTGTACCTGTTCCTAACCTTTCAAACCAACGCCAACTACTATCCTCGTTCTGTCTTATTTGTAACAAGTTCATTGTTGTATTGTGTTACTGCTTTATTTCGAAATGATAGGTGCCGGAACCCAAGCCGACCATAATTATAGCGTCATCATTATCTACCGATATCGTTTTTATTTCTTTTGATGCAAATTGCTCAAAGGGTTTACCGCTTTCGGTAATATTATTAAGATTCACTTTTGGCAGAACAATTTTAGCCACTGTATTTGCTGGAATAGTGACATCCATAATAAGCTTATTGCCTTCTTTTTTCCAATTGCTTGTAACCAACCCGTAAGACGATTCATAGCTGGATTTTACCCAATTAATTTCATTAACAAAATCTGGCTGAATAGTGAGATCTATTCCGTTTTTGATGCCTCCCAAACCACTATAAAACCATTCCTGAATATGCCCCAGCATCAAATGATTGTTAGATACCGACGGTAGAGCCTGCCAGCTTTCGGTGAGGGCGGTGGCACCTTTTTCTAATTGATAGCCATAGCCGGGTACATCACTGCGGTTATTCATTTTGTAAGTAACATCACTACGTCCGGCATTTTGAAGGGCTTGTAATAAATACCGGTAGCCTATATCGCCTGTCGTAAGTGCATACTTACGGTTCTCTAAATCTTTTACAATATTTTGAATAACAGCCGCTTCATTTTCTTTGGCAACTAATCCCATATAAACAGCTACAGCATTAGCCGTTTGGCTACCGGTGCCATACTGCTTTGTTATGTCGTTGAAGAACTTTTTATTAAAAGCAGGCAATACTGTTCCAGCCGATTTAAGATAGTAGGCATAACTATCCTGCTTCTTACCAAGAGCATCAGCAATTTGTTGTATTACCGTAAGATCGTAATAATAATATGCTGTAGCCGTCAAGCCTTGCGGTGTGTTTTGAGATAAGCCTGGACGGTTAGGTCCCAGGTCATACCAGTCACCTAACCCTTGTTTCAGCAGCCCCGCCGAATCTTTGCTTTGCAGATAGCCAATATACTTTTGCATCATCGGGTAGCTTTCTTCCAGAATCTGCTTATCGCCATACTGCTGGTATAGATACCAAGGTAATAAAATGCAGCTACTCCCCCACTCCGGCGAATCCCGGAACGGCTCGCCAAACTGTACAAATTCAGGTGCTATCTCGGGGATCAGTCCTTCCGGTGTTTGTGCCATCTGCATGTCTCGTACAATCTTACGGCCCAGTGCAGCAATGTTATAGTTATAACCCAATGAAGCCGCCATCAGGTTATCCTGCTCCAGCCAGCCCAATTTTTCCCTTGTAGGGCAATCGGTAAATGTGCTTACCGCATTACTTTTCACGGCCCAGTCAATCAGTGTATCCGTACGGTTAAACAGATTGTTAGAACAGGAAAAATGCCCTACTCTTTCCATAGCATTACGAGGATGCAAACTTTTTACAACACTAATGATCGACTGATTAGCAATACCATTTTCTCCCTTCGGCGTAGCACCTTCCACCTGTATATATCGAAAGCCATAGTAAGTAAATTGCGGATGCCATTTTTCAACGCCATTGCCTTTTAAAATATACTGGTAAATGTGCGGACTGCCAGTTGCCGCCTGATTCACCAGTCCATCTTCTTTTACCAATTCTCCAGGTGTAATTTTTACCGTATCTCCTCGCTTGCCACTTACTTCAATGTAAGGAATGGCCGATGCATTTTGCCCCATATCATACACCCATACGTCAGGCTTGGCTTGGGTTATTTTTTTTGGTGTGAACGACTCCATAATTTTCACCGGTTCCGCTGTTTGTGCATCTAATTGCGGTGGTCCGGTTGTTATCACAGCCGTCTTCCACGATACATCATTAAAAGCCGCTCTATTCCAACCCGTTTGTTCTTTCGTAGCATCGTAATCTTCGCCGCCATAAATGCTACTGAAAATCACCGGGCCAGCAGCTGTTTTCCAACTAGCATCACTCACTATATTTTCCTGCGAACCATCGGTATAATTCACCACCAGCCGACAAATCATTTTTGGATAACCATACGCCCCGGTCATTTTGCGGTAACGCTCACTTGGAATATAATAGAAGCCATTTCCGAGCATTACGCCAATTGCATTCTTACCTTGCTGTAATTGAGCTGTTACATCAAACGGCACATACAACGCATGTTTACTGTACTGCGTCCAACCTGGATCGAGAAAGTGATCACCAGTCTTTTGCCCGTTGATGCTCATTTCAAATTGGCCCAATCCGCAGATAAACATCGTGGCAGTTTTTACCTTTTTGCCAATCGTAAATTCCTTCCGCAACAGCGGCAAAATATCCGGACGCTTACCCCAAGCTTTTTTTCCGCTCTGGTGAACATGGGGTACGATGATGGACGTGTCCGGCAGCACATCGTACCCAATCCAGGCGGCACTTTTCCAATCTTCTTTTTGTAGTAATCCCATTTGCCAGCTATTAATTTTGCTCCAGCCACTTTGCGCCTGCTGATTGTCCCACATCATTATTTTCCAATAATATTTTTTTGCCGCAATCAAAGACTTTCCATCATAAGCCACCTGTATGGAAGCACTACCTTTTACTTGCTTTGTATCCCAAACATTTCCAACATTTTTCACCAGTTGCAGCGAATCATCTGCCACCAAGATGCGATATGCCGTTTGCAAAACATTTCTTTTGGTAGAAATAATTTGCCAGGCCAATCTCGGCTTTGCTGCATCTACGCCCAACGGATTAATCCGGTATTCGCAACGTAGGTTTTGCACTTGTAAGTTTTGTGAAAAGCCTACAATCACAAACAGAAAAAAAAATATCGTTATATGCGTTCTCTTCATTTTTTTCTTTTAGGAAATTGAGGATTAGCAAAGTCAAAAAGTGATAAGTAAAAATTAAAAACAGATTGTTTATATTTAATTAGGAACTTGACTAAATCACGTTTTTTACTTTTTCCTTTTTACTTCTATTGAACATCTAACCCCGAAACACTTACGCCTGCCCCTGTAATTTTAACCTTATAACTTCCAGCATTAATCTGTGTTCGTGTATTAGTGGTGATATAGTTCCATTTGCCTTTCGGCGATGGCGTAAATTCTATCTTTTCGGTAAAATAAATCATACCATCTGCACCCATAAAAGTGATGGTACCACTCACCTTTTGCCCGGTTGCATTTGCATACCGAATCGACAACGAATAGATATCTGCAACACCTGTACTGATCGGCCATTCCAATGAACTGCCACCGTCTGTTAGATTTATACTTTCCCTACCATTTACCGAATCTTTTGCTGCATTTTTTAGAACAGCAGATGATGGACGGTAACTAGTAGTTGATTTTAAATCGTAAGGCGGCTCAAGGCTACTCGCAGGTTGTGCAAAGACGAAGTAGTTTCCAAGATCAGATATTTTTATAGCGCTGTTTTTTGCGAATCGTTTTTTATACACATGATATAATTTACCGGCTATATCATCTGTCCTTGTATCGGCTTTAGAATCCTCAAAGCCTATTAATGATGGCAATTTTCTTTTTGCCGTGTCGTTAATAGCCACATAAATATCTGCACCTTTTGACACTGTAAATGACAAAGCTTTTTGAGAAGCTGCATAGTCCTCAAACTGCAACCATTCTGCTCCATATAATTCCGACGGCAGGTTGCTAAAAGTTGATTGCAAATTTGCAAAACAAGTGTCCCCCGTATTTAACCAGCTTTTCAATGTAACTATTGGATTTAACTGGGATATCGTAATGACAGATTTTGAAGCTTGAACAGGCTTTGCATTTTTATTTTCTGCAAATACTGCAATCGCTGAAATCACTGCCTGGCCGGCTTTTGTATGTGGAAACGAAATCATTATAATTCCATTTTTAACCTCCACTTCCACTACTTTTTTCAAAGCCGTCTTATAACCTACTTCTTTAAAAATATCCAAGTCTTTGATAACAGTCCTATCGTTAACAGCCACATCAAAAATGCGATAACCTGTAGCATTGATACCGCCTGTTCCCCACCATGGCTCGGCAAAATAGAGCTCTACTAAATATTTCCCATTTGGTACTGGAATACGATACTTCAAATCCTGACGGCCATAGCGGAAACTTTGAAAAAGAGAATAATCCATTGTTCTTTCAATTGGCTCATTGATCGTTCTTTGACTAGCAAAATAAGATGGCATACCAGTAAACTTATTCGTCCAAGAAGTAGAACCGAATGTGTTTGTAGAACTATCCCAAGCTACATCAGTTTGCCAAAGATTTCCTTGCTTATCAAAAAAGGATGGTCCGCCACAATTAATTCTAACCAATGGTTCAGTAAAGGAGAACTTTATCTTATCATGATCAATTTCGTACTTGTAATCTCGGTTTGTAAGTTCTTCAAGAATAGCCAATTTGGGAGCTTTAGGCAAATGATTTAAAGAGATTAAATCTTTAGTTACTTCTCTTCCTTTTATGTAACCTATTGCATACAAAACATTGTACTTTATCTCTACACCATCCCACTGAAAATGCGTTCCTATTCCACCTCGTTTTTTTCGGCCTAACGAGCTCCCATCTACATCATTGAACAACTCCACTTCATCACAATTAGAGTACACAATAATGCTGTCTTTTATTCCGGGAGTTGTCCATCTGTCAGGCCAGGTATGGCTTACGATGTACACCATCGGTTCGGTTTCCTTCGGTGCATAATTACTGCGAAACATATAGAATGCATCGGTGGGTTCATCCCAAGGAGTTATCAATCCTTTGTAATTCACCGGGCCAATTCTATCCAGCTCCCGGTAAGCCTCGCCACCTTGTACCCGGCCA
>CAXTDG010000235.1:0-7325 GCA_964242675.1 uncultured Chitinophagaceae bacterium | reverse complement strand
CCACTATACCGGCACTAGCTAAAACATCCGATTCGATATGGGCCAAACCAGCGCCTAATAATTCGGATACACTTAAGCGAATTTTATTTGCCAGGGTAACTGATCCGCCGGGTTTAGGAAATTACATTCGTTATTTCACCAGTGTAAATGACAGTGCTTATCTGCCAGGTTCTACATCCGTATATGATGATGATTTTACCGATGGCACTACTTATAGTACACAGGTTTTTAAAGGAATTGACCGCAGCCAGGAAATTGATGTGAATGAATTTGGCTACTTTAGAAAAGGTGATACGGTAGATGTGAAACTGTGTAATATTAACAAGGTGACCTTTGATTTTTGGCGAACACTAGAGTATGCTCAGCAAAGCGTTGGCAACCCATTTAGCCAGCCGGGTGTTGTACTGGGCAATATCAGCAATGGAGCATTGGGCTGTTTTAGTGGCTATGCAGCTCAGTATAAAAGAATCATTATTTCAAAGTAAATTGGGAATGACGAATTGTCAATCATTCATAAGTTATACGATTTTTGCAATAGCTTTCAACCAGAAAGGTAGTCGGCTGCCAATCAATCCCTATCAACCATAAATAATTACAATAGATGGATACAATACAATGTTTAATAATAGGCAGCGGACCTGCAGGATATACCGCTGCTATATATGCTGCCCGTGCAGGCCTTAAGCCTGTTATGTACCAGGGTATACAGCCGGGTGGGCAATTGACTATTACTACCGAAGTTGAAAATTATCCCGGTTACCCGGATGGCATTCAGGGGCCGGATATGATGGTGAATTTTGAAAAACAAGCTGCCCGTATGGGTACTGATATTCGCTATGGCATGGTGACGGATGTAGATTTTACGCACCGCCCTTTCAAAGTGCAGGTAGATGAAGAAACCTGGCTGGAAGCGGATTCAGTAATTATTAGTACCGGGGCATCCGCCAAATGGCTGGGCCTGCCGAGTGAGCAGCGCCTGAACGGCTATGGTGTAAGTGCCTGCGCTGTGTGCGATGGATTTTTCTTTAAAAACAAAGAAGTCGCTATTGTAGGCGCTGGTGATACTGCCTGTGAAGAAGCCCTGTACCTAAGCAAAATATGTAGTAAAGTACACATGATTGTGCGGAAAAATGAAGCCGGTATGAAGGCCTCAAAAATTATGAGGAACCGGGTAATAACTGCACATAATATAGAAGTACACTGGAATAGCGAAACGCAGGAAATACTGGGCGATAAGAAAGTAGAAGCTGTTCGCTTAAGGAACAATGTAACCAGTGAAGTAACAGATATTCCCATCAGTGCTTTCTTTGTAGCCATTGGCCACCACCCTAACAGCGATGTATTCAAAGGCTGGCTGGATATGGATGAAACTGGCTACATCAAAACCTTACCTGGCACTACCAAAACCAACATCGACGGCGTATTTGCCGCAGGCGATGTGCAGGACAATGTGTACCGCCAGGCCATTACCGCTGCTGGCACCGGTTGCATGGCGGCGCTGGATGCGGAACGCTATTTACAGTGCATTGAATCTGAAACAATGGCGGCTGCGGGAGCATAATTTATGACTATTTACCTGTCCGATCTTACCTTTTATTGCCATCATGGGTTGTATGAAGAAGAAACAATTGTTGGTGGCAATTACGTGGTGGATGTGGAGATAAAAATTAATACTCCGGAGCAAACCATTGACAGCATTGAGGAAACAGTAAATTATGTAGCGGCATACGATCTCGTAAAAAAGCGGATGATGCAGCCCACTCCCCTGCTCGAAACGATTGTAATGGAGTTGTGTGATCAGTTGCTACAACTCTCATTACTAGTACAAAGCGTAACGATTAGCATCAGAAAATTCGCTTTGCCCATTGCTGGTTTTCAGGGGCATACAGCAGTAAAATTTGCTAAAGAAAAATAACGAACCCGGCATTACCTTTTGCCAATATACAACGGCCTGCCTTTGTGCTTCAGGGGCAGGCTTTATTTTTACCATCTATAATTAAGCATCATGGCCTGGAAGAAAAATATACTCGAAACCATTGGTAATACACCAATGATTCAATTGAATAAAGTGACCAAAGGGTTTCCCTGCACGGTGCTGGCAAAAGTGGATTACTTCAATCCGGGCAACTCTATTAAAGACCGTATGGCGCTGAAAATGCTGGAAGTGGCCGAGCAGGAAGGTAAAATAAAGCCCGGTGGCACCATTATAGAATGCACCAGCGGCAATACCGGGATGGGGCTGGCACTGGCGGCTTGTGTAAAAGGCTATAAGTGTATTTTTAGTACTACCGATAAGCAGAGCAAAGAGAAAATTGATGTAATGAAAGCGGTAGGTGCCGAAGTAATTGTGTGCCCTACCAACGTAGAACCGGAAGATCCAAGAAGTTATTACTCGGTGGCCGCCCGGTTAGCTAAGGAAATTCCGAATTCTTACTTCTTCAATCAGTACGATAACCTGGCGAACCGCCTGGCCCACTACGAAAGTACTGGCCCCGAAATATGGGAGCAAACTGAAGGCAAGATTACGCACTTGGTGGTAACGGCTGGCACTGGCGGTACCATTACCGGAACAGCACAATATTTAAAAGAAAAAAATCCTGATATACAGGTGTGGGCGGTTGATGTGTATGGATCGCTGCTTACCAAATACTACCGCACTGGCGAGGTAGATATGAGCGAAGTACATCCATATATCTCCGAAGGTTTTGGGGAAGATTTTATACCGCAAAACTTTGACATGAGTGTGATTGACCATTTTGAACAGGTGACTGATAAAGATGGCGCCATACAGGCTCGCCGCCTGGCCAAAGAAGAAGGTTTGTTCATCGGCTATAGCTGTGGTAGCTGCTTCCAGGGATTGCTGCAGTTGAAAGACCGATTGAAAAAGGACGATCTGGTGGTATGTATTTTCCCAGACCATGGCAGCCGGTATGTTGGTAAAATATACAACGATCAATGGATGATGGAACGGGGCTTTCTGGAAGTAAAAACGTTTAAGGATATTGTGAATAGCCGCACCCGGCAGAAGTTGATTACCATACAAAAAGAAGCTACGGTAGCCGAAGCGGTAGCCCTGATGGATGAATATGATATTGAAAACCTACCTGTAATGCAGAATAGCGAAAATGCCGGTTCGGTAAGCCAGCAGGGCTTGTTCAGCAAACTGTTCAGCAATCCTGACATCAAAAATCAAACGATAGATACAGTAATTGAGCGGCCTTACCCCGAAGTAAAATTTGATACTCCATTGGAGAAGCTGAGTGGCCTGATTAATAAAGAAAATGGCGCTGTATTGGGTAAGGATGAATTAGGCAATTACCACATTGTAACGCAGTATGATGTGCTGAAAAGTTTGGCGGGGTAAGAATTCCTAAATCCTCCAACGGTGGATTTTGAAAACTATGACATTTCATATTCCTTAAATTTTTCCTTGCAGGATTGCCAGTTCTATCCTCCTGTGGATTTGCGGGCTTCCTCCCACATTCCACCCCCTGTGCGGGCAACCGAGATAACGAAGGTTGGAAACAAAGTTTGAGAGGGGAATGCTTAATAGTAGTACAACATTTGAACGGTGCTATCGCCGCATCAGTTCAATAGATAAATAATAGCTGGGCTCAAAAAGAAAAAAGTAAAAAGAATGCCACCTGTGATGGGAAAACCAGCACAAACGGAATACCAGCTTGCTTATTTCTACTGTTTATCTATTGTTGTAGCTTGCTTTTCCTTTGGCTTTTTCATTAGTTCGAAACCGGTAATCATACTGCTGAAATTTTGCCAGCCAGCTAATATTACTTGTACTACATGAACAATGAAAAAGAGAACAAATAGAACAGAAATGACAAAGTGTTCGACCCTGGCCCAGCCATAGCCGCCGCAGATAGCCGTAATCCAATGTAGTTGGGCCGGTTTGTAAATAGCCAGCCCGGTAATGATCATTGCAAACCCCATAACAATAATACCGGTATAAGAAATCCGCTGGGCAGCATTGTACTTTTTTTGTGGTGGCAGCCCTTTGCGTAAATGCAGGTCGTGTAGCACCACCAGCCAGCTTTCTTTCAGCGATTTTTTGGTAGGGAAAATGTAGCGGTACTCTTTGGAAAGAAGTAGATAAATGACATACGCTACGCCATTGATGAAGAACAACCACATGAAGCTAAAATGTAGCGCCAAACCTTCTGCCAGCCGAAAGGGAATATTCAATGCCTTATAAAAACCATCGGGGAAAAAGTGGAATAACACCATTTTGCCGATGCGGATATTGTACACATCGCTTGCCCAATAAATAAGCAGACCACTATATAACATAATAGCCAGCAGCGGAAAGTTGATCCAATGCAGCCAACGAATGGCTAACGAATGCTTTTTAATGACCGTTTCAGGCATCAGGGTAATTTTTGGGAAAGTAAGGTGCAACAAAAAACCGGCTTTAGGAGCCGGTTTTTGTTTTCTATTTTGTTTCCTTAAAAGTCATAGAGGCTGAGTTCATACAGTAGCGCAAGCCGGTGGGTTTGGGGCCATCATTGAACACATGGCCAAGGTGAGCACCAAAATTGCTAAACACCACTTCGGTGCGACTCATACCGTAGCTGTCGTCCGTATTTTCAATTACATTTTTAGCAACGGCTGGTTGGTAGAAAGAAGGCCAGCCGGTACCACTTTCAAACTTGGTGCTGCTATTGAATAAAAGTTGATTGCAGCATACGCAGTAGTAATTGCCGGTTTTATGATTGTCCCAGGTATCGCCGGAATAAGCTCTTTCGGTACCCGCATGGCGGGTTACGTCGTATTGCAAAGGTGTCAATTGAGCTTTCCATTGTGCATCGGTTTTGATAACCGGGTATTGCTTGTTGGTCGTATTTTTCTTTTGCGCCTGTGCACAGGCTATCAGTACAAAAAGTGCTACAACGGCGATAGTTATTAATGTTTTCATTGCTTAATTTTAGGTATATCAATTACGCACCAATTTAAGGCCGGGTTTCAACTTTTGTCTGTTTGACATTGTTGTACTCCTGTTTTAACGAACCGTTCAAAAAAGGAAATTATATGGGCATCCGACAACAACTAGCAGAATATTTTTACCTCAGAAAAAAGGACCCCAACCGGCCCGATACGCAGTGGATCAAGTACATGCATGGGATCAACCGCATTTCCATTTTACTTTTCCTGGTGGCGCTGATTATTCTGGCGATCAAGCTTATCAGGAAGCATTGATGTGCTTACAAACGGACTGTCCAAAATGGCAAAAGTCTTATATTCACTTCTCTATTTAACAAATCACTATGGCCGCAAAATCAGGAATAGCTTTAAAGAAAAATGCAGAAGGTAACCTTACACATGTAGCTATTGATGTACGGAAACATCCGCAGGCCATCCCCTTACTTAAGGAAGCGGGTTTACTACCTAAAACGCAGTTTGAGAATGATTGTGAAGGGGCACTTACTCATGAAGAAGCATTGGAAAGCACATTAGCCTTTGTAAGAAAATTATGCAAAAAATAATTTACACTCAGGCTGCAGTTGATAGATTACAGGAATTGCTTGAAGTACTTTACCAGGAAGGATATGTTGGATTTGAAGATAGTGCAGAAGATTATGTTCGTGATATTTTTTCGTTTATAGCCATCCTACCGCAGCAACGACACAGAAGCACTAAAAATCCCCGGTGGGGGAAATGGTATTGTTCGTATCCACGAAACCGCCGAACCACATGGTTTATCTGATTTGATATAGATGATAAAGATGAAGTATACTTGGTAAAAAACATCACTAACAATCATACAAGTGATTACCCAAATTTCATTATGTAACTCCTTTATCGAGTTAATCAGGCAGAGGCTGTTTTAACTACTTTTACTATTATATCTGCTGCCTTTTCCGATGCATTGCCACCTGCACTCAGCACATTCCATAGTTCAGAATAGTCCTGTTTCATCCGTTTGTAAACAGTTACATCGTCTAATATTTTTTCCAGTTCGGCCTGCACGTTATCAGCATTCATCTCGTCTTGAATCAGTTCCTTCACTATGGGCCTGTCCATAATCAGGTTGACCAGCGAAATATATTTTATCTTAATGAGGCGTTTGGCTATTTCATAACTGATTTTACTACCCTTGTAGCATACTACCTGCGGTACGCCAAACAAGGCCGTTTCCAGCGTGGCGGTACCACTGGTAACAAGCGCTGCGGTAGATTGCTGTAGCAGTTGGTAAGTAGCATCTCGTACAGCAGTTACATTTTCGAATGGCTGTAGCAATGGCTCGTAAAAAGCATCGTCCATACCTGGTGCTTTTGCTACTGCAAACTGATACTGCGGCATTTGATGAGCTACTTCCAGCATAACGGGCAATTTCTTCAAAATTTCCTGGCGGCGGCTACCGGGAAGTAAGGCGATAATGGGTCGTGAATCGTGAATGGTGAATGGTGAATAAATGCTGCTATTCGAACTTCCCTCTTTCTCTCTTTTTTTCCCCGATTGTTCGTTATTCACTGTTCCTTGTTCATTACTTTTCTGCCGACTAATTTCCTCTATCAACGGATGCCCTACATACTCTACTTCATAATTCCACTTTTGGTAGAAAGCTTTTTCAAAAGGTAGAATGCACAGCATTTTATCAATACACTGCCGTAGAATTTTTACCCGGTTTTCTTTCCAGGCCCATACTTGTGGTGATATGTACCAAACTGTTTTATAGCCTAGCGGCTTAGCCCATTGGGCTATTTTAATGTTGAATCCAGGGTAATCAATAAACACCAATACATCGGGTTGCCAGGCGGCAATATCCTGCTTGCAAAATCGGATGTTGCGAAGGATGGTTCGCAGGTTCATAACTACTTCGGCGAAGCCCATGAAGGCCAGCTCCCGATAGTGCTTTACTATTGTGGCACCAGCAGCCTGCATTTTACCGCCACCCCAGCAGCGGATGTCGGCAGTAGAATCTTTTTGCCGGAGGGCTTTAATTAAATTGCTGCCATGCAGGTCTCCGCTGGCTTCACCAGCTATCAGGTAATACTTCATAAGAAGGGGTGAAGATAACGGCGAAGGTGGTGCAGCTAATTTGAATCTGTTTTCTAAAGGATCAGCCTAACCATGAACAAAATTTTCAAGCATGGCATCAATTAGCATGGCAATAATTTTTTTGATGCCATGCTAATTGATGCCAACTTATTTAAGGACATTACCTGTCAACACCTGGTATGTCAATATTTTATTTGTTGACATACCGGTGTTGACAACATCCATTTTTCATCAAATGAAATGCAAGTAGCCAAAAAAAAGCCGCTCCCATACAGGAACGGCCTTTCTATATTCACAACTAAAGATTGCTG
>CAXTDG010000234.1:0-7342 GCA_964242675.1 uncultured Chitinophagaceae bacterium | reverse complement strand
GCTGATTGGTTATTCGCCGCATGGCATAAGTTTACAAGAGGCAAAAGTTTTAAGAGAACCCACCCAGGAGGAATACATACGCCGTGCCTATGACCGCATGAAACTGCATGTAGAACTAATGCTGGAATTGCAAAAAAGAGGAGCCATTACTTTTGATTATGGCAATAACCTGCGAGCCAGGGCTCAGGAAGCCGGGCTGCAAAATGCGTTTGATTTTCCCGGCTTTGTACCAGCTTATATCCGGCCACTTTTCTGTGAAGGGAAAGGGCCGTTTCGCTGGGCTGCCCTTAGTGGCGACCCAGCTGATATTGCTGTTACCGATGAAGTGATCTGCAATTTATTCCCTGAAAATAAATCACTGATTCGCTGGATGAAGCTGGCGAAAGAACGCATTGCCTTTCAGGGATTGCCTGCCCGTATTTGCTGGCTGGGCCAGGGCGAACGGGAAAAAGCCGGACTTGCTTTTAATGAACTGGTACGTACCGGTAAAGTGAAAGCACCTATTGTGATTGGCCGTGACCACCTGGATACCGGCAGCGTAGCCAGCCCCAACCGGGAAACAGAAGCCATGCTGGATGGTAGTGATGCCGTAGCTGACTGGCCCGTGCTAAATGCTTTGATGAATACAGCTGGCGGGGCTAGTTGGGTAAGCCTGCACCACGGTGGCGGTGTAGGTATGGGTTATAGTATTCATGCAGGGATGGTGATTGTGGCAGATGGTACACCGGAAGCAGCTGTCCGACTAGCCCGTGTGCTTCGCAACGATCCAGGATTAGGCGTTACCCGCCATGCTGATGCCGGGTATGATATTGCCAAAGACACGGCTCGGCAGCACCGGCTAGGATTAAATCTGTAAATGTATTTTCTTCCTCTTTTCTATGAATCTGAATAAGCTGTTCAACATCATTTCGCCTTTTACTATAGTGGCCGGGATGGGGGTTATTATAATTTTTATTGGACTACAGCACTTAGGCCAGGAAAACAATAAGTTGCAGTTCATTTTCGGAGTACCTCTTTTGGTAGGAGCCTTGCTGACGCACTGGTTCATATTAAAAAGATGTAATTATCAGGCGGGCAGAGTCTGGCTGGCGGAAGGTGTTTTTGTAGCTATCGGAGCGTTTATATTTTTCCACTCTTAATAAATGGAAAAATTAAAACAGTAATAATCAACAAAGCGAATGAAAACACTTTTTTTGTTTATTCTCTTTATATCCTTTTCAAAGGTTGCAATTAGTCAGATAAAAAAAGTAAAAACAATTTTCATATCTACTCAAAAAGACAAAGCAACTGACTTAAATAAACCTCAAGTCTATAAATTAAAAAAGCAAACTGTCAATTCGGATTTTGATTATTCAAAGCTTGAAAGTATTGATGCTAGTCTTGGAGACACAATTAATACAATGAGAGTAATGTCAGTCTTTGATCCTGTAAACGGAAAATATAGTTACTTCCAGTTTATTGCTACGTTCAAGGGCGAAGCCTATAATATTCCAGGACCAATATTAATCAAAGCTTTTCATGATATTTTGATAGTAAAAACTGACAGTCATAATGTTATCTTAGATGCTTATCAATACACATTAGAATGGTCAGAATTACCTTGCCAGTATGATGTTTTTAAAAGTTCAGTGCGAGGACTTATTTTAAAACATAACATGGACATTTCTTTATTAAAACTTAAAAGGACTAGTAGATTGAGTAATGATGAACCCTATGAAGAACAAGGAATAATTAAGCTACATTAAAGGACATTCAAATAGATAATGTTATCCCTGGTATTCGCCAAATTCCTGCCGCAGCACATCTGCTATTTCACCCAGTGTACACAAGGCTTCAACAGCTTCAATCACTAGCGGCATTAAGTTGCTGCTACTCTTTGCAGCCTGTCGGATGGCTTCCAATTTGGCATTAGCTTCAGTTGCATTCCGATTAGCTCGAAGTTGTGCCAGGCGGTCGCTTTGAACCTGCCGAATGCTATCGTCAATTTTGAAAGAAGGCACAGGTTGACCTGCAACAGACATAAACTTATTTACGCCAACAATTACCTTTTCGCCCCTCTCTACTTTTAGCTGATAATCATAAGCGCTGCGGGCAATTTCGTTTTGCATAAAGCCTTCTTCAATCGCCGCTATGCTGCCGCCCATCGCATCTATCGTTCCAATTAATTCATATGCTTTCCTTTCTATTTCATCCGTCAGGCTTTCCACTAAATAGCTACCAGCTAGTGGGTCAGCCGCATCCGTAACGCCACTTTCGAAGCCTACAATCTGCTGGGTTTTTAAAGCAATAGCAGCGGCTTGTTCGGTGGGTAAACTAAGTGCCTCATCGTACCCGTTGGTATGTAAGCTTTGGGTGCCGCCCATTACCGCCGCAAGTGTTTGAATAGTTACCCGGCTGATATTGTTCATGGGTTGCTGAGCAGTAAGCGTACTGCCACCAGTTTGCGTATGAAACCGCAGCATCATTGCTTTGGGATCCGTTGCACCTAACTCTTTCATGATGCTGGCCCACATGCGGCGGGCTGCCCGAAACTTGGCTACTTCCTCAAACAAATTGTTGTGGGCATTAAAGAAAAACGACAGCCGCTTGCCGAATACGTTAATGTCGAGTCCTTTTTCGAGGGCTGCTTTTACGTAAGCCTTGCCGTTGCTAAGCGTAAATGCTACTTCCTGCACAGCAGTACTGCCTGCCTCCCGAATATGGTAGCCGCTAATAGAAATGGTATTCCACTTAGGTACGTGCCGGCTGCACCATTCAAAAATATCGGTGATGATACGCATGGCGGGCCGGGGCGGGTAGATGTACGTACCACGGGCGGCGTACTCTTTCAAAATATCGTTCTGGATGGTGCCACTGATTTTGGCGAGATCGGCACCTTGCTTTTTGGCGAGGGCTACATACAAGGCTAACAGAATAAAACCGGTAGCATTAATGGTCATGCTGGTGCTGACGGATTCCAGCGGGATGCCTGCAAACAGTCGCTCCATATCTTCCAGGCTGTCGATGGCTACGCCGGTTTTGCCTACTTCGCCTTCGCTTAGTGGGTGGTCGCTGTCGTAGCCTATTTGGGTGGGCAGATCGAAGGCAACGCTGAGGCCGCTTACGCCCTGGTTTAGTAAATAGTGGTAGCGTTTATTGCTTTCTTCGGCGGTGGAGAAGCCTGCGTACTGCCGCATGGTCCATAGCTTGCCCCGGTACATATCGGGCTGTATGCCACGGGTGTAGGGGAACTGGCCGGGCTGTTCTGCCTCGCCTGTTTCCGGCATATAATAGGGTTGTATTTCGATACCGGAATCGGTAAAGCGTTTTTCAGGCATAGCAGTTTTTTAAATAGTGATTGCAAAGGTCAAACTTTCCCAACGGAGTTTTAGTCTTACGCTATTGCTGGCTTCTTGCTATTCGTAGTTGTCACTTTCTTTGTCTTGAAACAAAGAAAGTAACCAAAGAAAATTCAAGAAAAACACGATGCCTCCGGCCGTTTTTTCAGGCTTGGCTGTGTAGGAGGTGTGGTACGTGAATGGGATGCTGATCTTCGTGACTTATTTGGATTTTGTTTACTGATTTAGGCTTATCCTGTTCATAAATTTTGACTAATACAAAACTGTGTTGAGCTTTTCTTCACCGCAGATTTTCCAGTTTTCTAATCCTGCGGAATTGTTGGCTTCTTCGTGTCAGTAAAGCCCAATGTATAGATAAATGTTGAACGGTGCCATCGCCACTAATGCTTAATATGTAGGAAACAGCTTGGCTCAAAAAGAAAATAGTAAAAAGAATGCTACCCGGGAGCGAAAACCAGCAAAGCCGCAGCAGCAGAACTTTAAACCTTAAACTTTAGACTTTAAACAGCTTTTACAACAGCTTCTTCGCTTCAAACTGAAGGGCTTCGAGTACCAGGTTGTTCATGGTGGATTGTGGGTTGTTCATTACTAGTTCGAGGATGCGTTTGTTGAGATCCATGGCGTTAGCATTGGCGGGTAGCATAGCGGCAAGTTGATTGATGATGTACAGGTTCTGGTCTTTCATTTTGCTAACAGCCGTCCAGATGTCGGGGTTCACATAAATCTGCTGGGTGATGTTGTGTTCGAATTCTTCTTTGACGGCGAGTTGCAGGGCTCCTTGCATGTCACGGGCACTCATGCCATTTACATACAGGCGGCTAATAAGGTTCTCCAATTTAATGCGTTCGGTAAAAAGAGTAAGGCGTTCGTAGGCTTGTAATTGCAGCGGATTTTTATCTTTCGAAGGTTTCTGGGCCGCATCCTGCTTGGCCAGCCGGTAGTTCCATAAATAAAAGCCCAAAGCCGCTACAAATAAGGCGATCAGAAAAATAATGACAACGTTGCTCCATTCCATGGTTGAGTCGAAATAGTTGATTTTTAGAAGGCCGTGAAGGTACTGGCAACAGCTGTTGTATAATGCAGGCCTGCCGGGTAGCGGCTGTGATAATATTTCTAAAATTGACTTTGCCATGATGATGCAGATAAACAGGCAAGCGGAACGATGGTTATATTTGTAACGTAATTACAAAACAGACAATCATGGAAATGACAATACAACAACCGGTTGCTTTTACAGACAATGCGGTGAAAGAAATAAAACGCCTGTACGAAGAAGAGGCGGCAAATGGGGGCAAGAAACTGCGGGTAGGTGTAAAAGGCGGCGGCTGCAGCGGTATGACCTACATACTACAGTTTGACGATGAACAACCCGGCGATATGGAGTTTGATATTGAAGGTGTTCCATGCGTTATTAGTACTGCTCATGAAATGTACCTGTACGGCATGACCATAGAGTGGGAGGGTGGCCTGAACAGCCGTGGTTTTACTTTCGAAAACCCCAACGCCAGCAAGACTTGTGGCTGCGGGACGAGTTTTGCGGTGTAGAAAAGTTTAAAGTTTAAGGTCTAAAGTTTAAGGTTTTAAAATGCGGCAGTTGCTCATTTTCACAGTTATCCAAAATCGAAAAAACTTTTGAAGCTATCTATTTAGTAACAAGATTAAATCGAACAACTTTAAACCTTAAACTTTAAACCGTTATTGTTTGAACGCATTTACCAGCGCCGTTACTTCTTCTGGAGTAACGGCGCTTTTTTTATCTGCCAGGTTGATCACAAATAAATAGCCATCGGTGCTGGGAGTAGAAACAAAAGCATTCACCATATCTAATTGATCGCTTTGTTGCAGGCGGCCAGTGTAGGGGTTCCAGGTTTCTTTGGCACAAAGGCAGCCCAGCGTAGGCGTACATGGGTAGTAAGATTGCTGCTGGTACCACCACGGATCTAACGTGGTGCCGTGGGCAATGATGGCTCCCCGGCCACATTTGCCTGCTACAAAACTTTCTTGCATAGCTGCCGTTTGCCAGTCTATGGGAAATAGCTTTTTATATTCTTCCAGAAAAGTGGAATCGTTTAAAATGGGTTGAGCCGCATGGATGAAAAAAGTATCGCCGTATAATTCAAATGGCAGGCGTAGTTGAATATTGGGCGTAGGGCCGATGGCACTATTTTGCGAAATGCCGGTGCCCATAATGCGATAAGCACCTTGCGGCGTACTGCCATTGGTAATGAAGTAAGGCAGATCGGCGGCAGAGCGGGCTAATTGCACAAATGTTTTCAGCTTTCCGGTAAGTGTATCTTTCACCAAGCTGCCATCTGCATTTTGGATGATGGCCAAGCCAGGGTAGTTTCTATCGGGCCGCTGCAAGGAGTAAATGACTTTGCAACCTAGCGCCGTTTGATGCTGGAAAAAGGTGGTTAGGTTGGCCGGTTGCGACGCATTTGCCGTAGGCGAAAAACTACTTATTACCTGCTGTAGGATGGCAGAACTGTCGTAGTGTGATTTGTTTTGTTGTAGCTTTTTTCGGGCTTCTTTTTCGTTTAATTGGCTAGCTCTTTTTAAGTAAAGAGCTGTGATAGCCAGCAGGCGGTCATCATTTTCGTTTGGCCAAAGTTGCTTTAGCGTTTTATCATATTCGGTTGGGTAAAGGGCATACACCACTTCCAGCAAACTACGGCGGGTGCCGGTTTCCAAAGTGGCGTAGTGGTTGATCAACGTATCAACTATGCGGCGGGTGGTATCGTTTTTTAGTGCATACTGGCTTATGTTCCAAAGGGCCGTTTGAAAGGAAAACTCGTTAGTGCTGTCCGGCGACTGATTTAGTAGCGGAAGGATAGTGTATTTGTACAAACCTTCCCGGCGCTTTACTCTTTCAGTGTTTAAGGTTTGCTTGGCATAAATGGAAGAATATAAAGTGGGCTGGGAGAAGCAAGTAGCAGATAGTAACAAGCAACCGGCAATAAGGCAATTAGAAAAGGAAGGAAAACGCATAAGTGATTTTACTGCCCGGTTATTTCATTAATTTTAGGAATAATCATTACGGCTAAAATGCCTAATAGCACCGCTTCCAAAATCCACACGTACAATAGTTTCTCTTTTCCAATCAGGTATTTGACAAACAGATCGGCAATGATCATAGTGAAGCCAATGGAAACAAACAGTACTGCCCGGCCAGGGGATAAATAGGGGACAAACCCACCTGCCCAGGTTTTGAAAGCCAGGTAAATACATACCGGGAAAAGCAAAATGAAAGGTGTGAGGTACTTTAGCAAATTCATAAATGGTTATTCGGTTAAATAGATAAAACGGGCGCCATAAAGATAGGCGGCCCGTTGTTTTTTGGAGCGTTAAAAGCTACTGCGCTGCCCCGCCGCAATTCCTATATTTGCTACCCTCTTAAAAAATTTTGTAGCTTGAGTAAGGAACGTGTTTTGAGTGGCATACGGCCCACCGGTTTTTTGCACCTCGGTAATTACTTTGGTGCCATGCGCAACTATGTGCGGATGCAGGATGAATATGACTGCTACTTTTTTGTGGCCGATTGGCACAGCCTTACTACCCACACTGATACTAGCCATTTGAAAGAAAGTGTAAACCGGGTAATTGCTGAAAATATTGCTTGCGGATTAGATCCTGAAAAGGTGTGTCTGTATGTGCAAAGCGATGTGCCGGAGATAGCTGAATTGTATCTATTCCTAAACATGCTGGCTTACAAAGGCGAACTGGAAAAAACGGTGACCTTTAAAGATAAAGTGCGGTTGAACCCAGAAAATGTAAATGCAGGATTGTTAACTTACCCGGTGCTACAGGCAGCGGATATTATGATTCATCGGGCTAGTAAAGTACCAGTGGGTAAGGACCAGGAACAACACTTGGAAATGGCCCGCAATTTTGCGCAGCGCTTCAACCACCGCTACGGCGAAACGCTGGTAGAACCACAGGTATTTAACTACGGCAGCGAACTGGTAACATAACGAGCCTGGATGGCAATGACAAGATGAGAACAA
>CAXTDG010000233.1:0-7360 GCA_964242675.1 uncultured Chitinophagaceae bacterium | reverse complement strand
GCTAACAACATGCCCTTATTATCGGTAGCCGATTACAATTGCCCTGGCAGTGGTGTAATGCTGCTAGATGGCAGCACCCACCCAAAAGACGGTGGAAATGTGTATGATCTTCACCTGCAAAAATTTCAGCATCCCGATTTTAAGGACGAGTGGGACCCGATTATAGAAACGTACTTTGATGGCGGAGCCGATCCGCACTTGATCGACAGCGTAGGACAAATCGCTTTTGCCAAACCTGCACCAGTTGTGCCTGTGCAAGTTCCTGCTGCTGTGCCACCTAAAGAGACTACTGTTTACCAGCCACCAAAAGAGAATCCTAAGCCGATTGCAAAGCCCGTTGTCGAGCAGCCTAAAACCGTTGCCGAACCGGCAAAAGAAGAGACTGGACTGATAGAAAATCCCTGGAAAAAAGTAGAAGTACCACAACCGCCACCTATTGTAAAGCAAGAGCTCCCAGCAAAGCCGGTTGTGGTGCCGGAGCCAAAGCCTGTACTTGTACCAGAAAAAAAAGTAGCCCCGCCAGTACCGCAGCCCCCACCAGTTGTAGTAAAAGCGCCACCTACAGTGGAAGAAAAATTTGCACAGCGTAAGAATGTATTAAACATTACCATCCCTATTTCCGGTGATAGCATTGAGTTTAAGTTTTATGACAACGCTGAAGTGGATGGTGATTCTATTTCCATTTTTCTAAATGGCAAAATGCTGTATACCCATATCCGGCTGACAGATAAAGGCTATAGTATTAAAATTCCGGTGTCTGATTTACAGGCGGATAATGACCTGATAATGGTAGCAGAAAACCTGGGTAGCATTCCACCTAATACAGCTTACATGGAGGCCTGGAGTGGTGGTAAACGCTACACGGCTCGTATGGAAAGTACTGAAAAGAGCAGTGCTATGATAAAATTGAAACGGGAATAGTGTTCTTTCTTTTTTCAGCTTCCTGCTGGTGTGGCTTCTTCTTTCTTTGTCTTGAAACAAAGAAAGAAGCAAAGAAAATTCAAGAGAAAACGCCAATGCCTCCGGCGGCTTTTCTCAGCCTCACGCCTCTCCAAGGTTTAGCTGTGTGGTGCCTTACTTTTATCTTCTTGTCCTTTTAATTCTTCTGTTCAAAATAATTCTCGGGATTCGTTTTCTTCTATGCGACGTTCCCAAAGTAGCTTTTGGCATTTGCATTTTTTTGCAGGGTTTCCGGCTTTCTAACCATGCGAACTCGTCATAGTCTTCGCAGGCTGTTATCCTGTATTCATCCTAATCATTCCAGAAATCCCAGTTCAGGAAGATGACTTACTGGCTTCTTCGCTTCAGTAAAAGCCAAATAATAGCACCACACTTGAATGGTGCTAACGCCGTAAAAGTTCAATGGATAGGTAATAGCTTGGCTCAAAAAGAAAATGGTAAAAGGAATGCTACCCGTGATGCGAAAACCAGCAAAGTAGAAATAACATATCTGCTATTCTACTTCAGTTGCTGCTCCATCACAGGTGCCAATAAATTAGACCATTGCCCATATTGCTTGCCGGAAGGATGGAGGCCATCGCCTGCTACCATCGAAGCATCGGATTGGCGGGAGATAGGAGTAATATCGATATAAGCAACGCCCATGGAAGTGGTAATTTGTTTATTAATGGCGTTGAAGCGATCAATGGCAGCAGCTACCTGTGTGGGATTGGCGCTGGCACCAAACGGGGTTACGCCCCAGTCGGGAATGCTCACCACAAATACATGTTCCTTTTTGCTGCCAGCAAATTGTATGGACTTGTTAAGGCATTCGGTAAACTGGATTCGGTACTCGCCGGTATCCCGGCCCTGGTATTGGTTGTTTACACCAATGAGTAGGGTGATGGCATCATAAGGGGCATTTTTAGCAATATCCGAAGTAGCAATACCGTCCAGTAAGTTTTGTGTTGTCCAGCCGGTACGGGCTACGATGGTAGATGGATAGCTGAAATCGAAACCTTTTCCTTGCAGCAACCTGATTGTTTGATTAGGAAAACGGTCGGCTTCTGAAACGCTTTCGCCAATAGTATAGCTATCGCCCAGGGCCAGCAATTTTTTAGTACCGGTTGTAACAGGAACGGTCATGGTAGTAGAGGTGGTAACGGTTGATCGTTTTTTAGTGCAGGCTACACTCAGCAGTGCTATGCCTAAAAAAGCAATGATAGGCAATAACCCAAAACTATATTTTTGCAGCCCTTTCACGTAGATAGATATTTGCAGCATATACGATTGAGTAAACAATTCCGGCTTAGCCATTTGCAACTTTTATTTTCGCTGAGATGGTGTGGTATTACGAAGCTGCCCAGGTTTGTATGCTTACGAACCGGAAATAGATAAGTATCATCGTTTCCAAACCCTGGCCGTTTCTACGAAACGAAACACTCCCAAACCCGTTATTGTAACGAAGCTTTGTTTCTTTCTCTTCAAATTATACTAAAAACAAAACAGACAACTATGGCCGAAAAAATAAAAGTAGCCAACCCCGTTGTGGAAATGGACGGCGACGAAATGACCCGCATTATCTGGAAGTTCATTAAGGACAAGCTGATTGTACCTTATGTAGATGTGGACATCCAGTACTACGACCTGGGCGTAGAGTACCGGGACGAAACCAACGACCAGGTAACGATTGATGCTGCCAACGCTGTAAAAGCTTGTGGTGTAGGTATTAAATGTGCTACCATTACGCCGGACGAAGCCCGTGTAAAGGAATTTAACCTGAAGCAAATGTGGAAGAGCCCGAATGGTACCATCCGCAACATTCTGGACGGAACGGTTTTCCGGGAGCCGATCGTAATGCAGAACGTTCCTCGTTTGGTGACTACCTGGACGGACCCCATCATTGTTGGCCGTCATGCTTTTGGCGACCAGTACCGGGCTACCGATTTTGTAGTACCTGGCAAGGGTAAACTGACCATTAAGTTTGAAGGTGAAGATGGACAGGTGATTGAACAGGAAGTGTACCAGTTCAAAGGACCGGGCGTAAGCCTTAGCATGTACAATGTGGACGAAAGCATTATTGGATTTGCCCGTAGCTGTATGAATATGGCGCTTACCAAAGGCTGGCCTTTATACCTGAGCACTAAAAATACCATCCTGAAAAAATACGATGGTCGCTTTAAAGATATTTTCCAGGAAATTTTCGACAACGAGTTTGCAGCCAAATTTAAAGAAGCCGGTATTGTGTATGAGCACCGCCTGATTGATGACATGGTTGCCAGCGCCCTGAAATGGAGCGGCAAGTTCATTTGGGCTTGTAAAAACTATGATGGCGATGTACAGAGTGATAGCGTAGCACAAGGTTTCGGTTCACTAGGTTTGATGACCAGCGTACTAGTAACACCTGATGGCACCGTAATGGAAGCGGAAGCAGCCCACGGTACCGTAACCCGCCACTACCGGGAGTACCAGGCGGGTCGCCCAACTTCTACCAACCCCATCGCTTCCATCTTTGCCTGGACCCGTGGTTTAGCTTTCCGTGGTAAACTGGATGGCAATGACGAACTGATCAAATTTGCGGACACGCTGGAAAAAGTGTGCATTGAAACCGTCGAAAGCGGCAAAATGACCAAAGACCTGGCAATGAACGTGCATCCTGATAAGAAACTGGTTGCGGGTGAAGATTACCTGTACACCGAGCCTTTCCTAGATGCAATTGATGAGAATTTGAAGAAGGCGATGGCGTAAGCTGAATTGCTTTTTGGATAAAATGAAACAGCCCTGCATTACTGCGGGGCTGTTCTATTTAATAATGACCTTTTTAAATTAAGATATACTTAAAACTTAAACTTGATTTATTTTCTTCAACCATTATTTGAAGAGTTGTAGTAAGAATTGCAACAGCTAGTACAGTAGAGTCATATAGGCTTCCTTCAAATTTTTCATTCTCCTCGTCATATAAGTCGTAATAATTAGGTGGTATGTCAAGATCTCCATGGACAAGCCTAGAACGAAAATCATACATCTGCTTAAGTCTTTTTTTGTAATCTTTTAATTCTCCTAATACAATTTGTGTTTTATTGAAAATTTGTTCTGATAAACCTTCTTTGCCAGAACAGTATAAAGTCTCAATTCCGATTAAAGCCCAAAGCAAATCAAATATGTTATCGTTTAGACTGACTTTAAATAAATGAGTAAATGCATTCAATGCTCTTTCAGTGTTAGATTTACTATGCCTTTGAAAAGAAAAATGGTTGGTTTGAAACCAGTTCCAGACCTTTTCTAACTTAAGGTTTTTATACTCAGGCCATCCTAAATTTTGAATGTCTCCTCGGCTTTCTCTATGAATACTGAGAATTGTGTAAAAGTCACTTACCAGTTTTTCGTTTACAAAAACATCTCCCCTCAAAGATTTGATTGAACCGGGTTTTGCTAATTGTGACAAAATAAGAAAGTAGAGTACCTTCCTTTTCAATTCCTCAACAACGAGGGATCTAAACATTCCGATTTTATCTTCTCTGGTAACTTCATCTGAAGTGTTTTTTTCTATTTTTAAATTCTGATAATTATTAGGTATTAGAATTTGAAAAACTATTGCATTACAATTGGAAATAAAACCTCGTTTCTCAGAAATAGGTTCATAATCTTCAATAAGATATATAGAAGGATAAAAGACACCTAATTCACCTACTTCAATTTCCAGTTTATTATCAAACTGTAGTAATTCTGCAATCGCTTCAGAAATATAACTGTTAGGAACCTGGTCAAAATTGAATAGAGGAAAGATTGGTATTACAATTTTTATAAGTAATGAGGATGTCATGTAAATAGGTGAAAATATTTTACAATTGAGATAACACAGCTATTTAAATAATCACCAGCTCGTTCCATTATTACTAAACTGAATTATAATCAACGAATCCGCATTGTCTTTTCTAGTGATCTGTCTTCCATGGTAGAGTTTTGATAAAGTGTCGCCACAAAATCTTTCTATCGTAGTGGGTGAATAGGTGGTTGTGTTAGCTGGTTTATAAGTCTTCTTTTCCCGATGGTACCAGTTGCGGCAAGATAAGCTGCAATCAATTTTGGTTGGGGTAGCACCTCCCATAAAGCAGGTTGCCAGTAGTTTTGCTTTATTTTCCGTTATGTCGTTGATGTAGCTGTTTCCTATTTTCCAACAATATTTTTCGCCTCCAATTTTGTAATAATTACAGCTGGTAATGTTGCCGTATCCACAAGTTCCATTATTGGCACATTCAAGCAACTCAGCTTCTGTTTTATCGCAAATGGTAGTAACGTCTGTTCCACTAAAATCTATTATTTGCCAGCAGGCTCTTTTATCTGAATTCTTTTTACAGCCAGCAATGAGAATAAAAATAACAAAGGCAAGAAGGGGTAAAAAACGTTTCATAGAGAATAAATGATTGGGGGTCGTTATTGCCCGAAAATAATATCTTGGATCAAATTATAAATTTATCCTTTCCAAAATCTTCCTACTAATTGAACCTTACATCTATTAAAATAAAAATGCTTCACTAAAAAGTGAAGCACTCAACTATAGCAAAAGTCAATATCAATTATTGAATTCGTATATCCACCTTCTTTGCAAGCGGATTAGGGCTGCCACCTGGCTCGCCATTATTGGCGTCTACGTTAGTGGTAATGTTTGCAGCAGTTACACCTTGTACTTTTAAATACGTTCCCACGGCACCTGCCCGTTTGCGGGCTAGGGCGGCATTGGCTTCTGTGTTGCCAGTGGTATTATCGCTGCTGGCGGTCAGCAGATAGGTATCGGTCTTCTTATGCTTTTTTACAAAAGCAGCCAGCTTGGCTTTTTGCAAGGTGCTTAGTACGGCCGAGCCTTTTGTAAAATAAATGGTGGTACCTGCACCAGTAGTAGTTGTAGGAGTAACAGGGGCCACCGCAGCAGGCCGATTATTTATCCGGCTATTCAATTCAGCCAGTTGCTTTTGAATAGCCGCCATTTCATTAGAAGTGGCGCTTGCAGCAGTTAGTGATTTTTGTAAGGAAGAATCAACTGGTGCTACACGAGCTACAGTGTCTATGCGAAAGGTAGAAGTATCGCCACGGCTTTGGCGCAGTTGGGTTATCTGGCTGCGGAGGGAATCTATATCCCGCTGCATGCCGCGGCGTTCTTCGTAGTCGTTGTTATTGGTAGAAACAACAACCGGTGAAACACTGTTCACCGGTTGTAAAGTTTGTTGAGCAAGTGCCAAGGCTAATCGTTGCTTTTGCAGGTCTTCCAGCCGGTTGTTGTATTCATCAAACTGTCGGTTATAGTCGGGTTGCTGTACTATCTGTTGCTGCGGGTAGTACTGCGGCTGCACGTAGGATGTAGGCCCGGTATTGCGGTAATATTGTAGTTGCTTATTAGCTTCGTCTATTTGCTTTTGCCGTTCTTTCTGCTGGTCTTCCAGTTCTTTTATTCGGCGGTTTTTGCTGGAGAAAATATCCAAAGCCTTCTTGTTATTTTTCAAAGAATCAATCTCTACCTGACGGGCATTATATTGGCGTTGCAGATTGAATACATAACTAGTATCGCCAGCGGCCACGGTAGCATTTTGCAAGTTGGTACGTTGGGTTGCTTGTGCGGCCTTCAAAGCAGCTTCGGCATTAGCCCTGTCTTGCTCGGCCTGCTTGGTGCGGTCCGATTTTTTTACTAGCAAACCACGCTTTTCTGTTTTAGCTACTTCATTTTCCTGCTGTTGTGCTTTGGCCAGTTGTGCCTGGTAATAAGCGGTTCTCACAGAATCGCTGGCTCGAAGGCTTGTTGATAATTGATTAATGCTATCCAAACGGCTTTTCCGCTGTGCATCAGTAAGGCCAGTTTGCTGGCTACGATAGGCCAGGCCAGAAATCTGTTGCTGGTATTGCTGTGCGGTTTGTGCCGGAATAGTGTCCTTTATGTTGCGGATGTTTTTGTTAGGCAAGCTTACTGTTGTGTTGGTACGAGTTTGAGTAGTTGCGGCAGTACGGCTATTATTAAGTGCCCGCAGTGAATCAACCATGCGACGCAGCGAATCGTCTCTTCTTCTGTAGTCAGCATCTGCATTTACGCTGGTAGTGGTTGCTGGCACAGGTGCTACTGTAGTTGTAGAAGTTTGCACTGGCATGGTTGTTACCATTGTAGCAGCTTGTATCGAATCTTGCCGCATGGCCATTCTTTCCGCAATATTGATGCTGTCAATCCGCAGGCGGTTTATCTGCATTTGCAGGCTATCAGTAGGCGTTTTCTTCTTTTTATCCTGTAGCTTTTTCAGGTTGTTATTCAGCGAATCTTTCAGGCTAGCTCGTTTCGTAGTAATGCTATCTTTCGTTTTAATAGATGCTGTGGTAGTGCTTCCGCTAATCGTTTGACGCAGGTTAGCTAGTTCCATCCGTAAAGCCTTCAGTTCATTGG
>CAXTDG010000232.1:0-7365 GCA_964242675.1 uncultured Chitinophagaceae bacterium | reverse complement strand
AATCAACGATAAAATAGACAGGTTGCGTTCCATTTTATACATCTCCAGCTTGCCTACATTTTCCATACTTTTTTCAATGGTATCAATGGGCTTACCAATGCGTTGAATGCCTTTATCAATAATACGGGCCACGGCATGGTCAGTATTTTTAGCCATGTTGCGGGCCGCAGAAACGTTGCCACTTACAATATTGTCCCGCACAATGTTCATGAAATTGCCATTGATATTAGAAGCCTTGCGAATAGCAATCCAGCGTTCAAAAAAGAAGAAAACCGCCAGCAAAAACAGAATAGCCAGTGGAATCATTAGCGGGCCACCTTTTGCCAACATGTTCAACGGGCTTTCAGTTGCGCCGGAGGTTTCTGTCTGTATGGCTTTGGCTAATGAATCGGTAGTAGTTGCCTGGAAAAACAAAAAAACCATCTTAATAATTGATAATTAGTAATTGACAATAGATGATGAAAAGCAAGGGTGCAACGATAATGGATGATAACAAAAAGAAACAAATAGTGTCGCTTTTTCATTGTCAACTATCCATTATCAATTGTCAATTCAAAACCCTTATCCGCAAACGGTGAAAGACTGGTTCATATTTTCTTCGTTTAGCCGGTGAGCGGCTATTAACATTCTCTAAACGCTTGCACTGCGGTCACGGGGAGCCTCGTCGCTTCTCCGTTCCAGGTTTTGCTGTTCCCTTGCATCTTTCATTTGCAGCATACCCATTATTTGTTTCATGGTGCCTTCCATACCGGTGGGGCTGCCATCCAGAAAAATGACATTGCCCCGGCCATATTCAGCAAAATTTTTAATCGCTTCCGTCCACATACTAAAGAGAATTACATTGGTATCGAGGTTGGCTTGTTTCAGTTGTTCGGCTGCTTCGCTCATACCTTTTGCTACTTCCTGGCGGAAAAGCGCTACACCCTGCCCACGTAGCATGGCCGCCTCTTTTTCGGCATTGGCAGAAATTTTAATGCTGTTTCCTTCTGCTTCAGCTGCACGGGTTTTGGTGATCAGCAAGGCCTGTCCTTCGTTTTCAGCAGCCGCTTTCAGGTTATTACTAGCCACTACCCGGCTCATACTATCCAGGATGGCTTTGTCGAAAGTGATGTCGTTGATTTGCAGATCTTGTAGGTGGTAGCCCCAGCCTTCCAGGGTTATATCTATCTGCTCTTTTACAAATTCCACAATGTCTTTTCGTAGGCTAAGGATTTCACTTTGGCGCTTGGTAGCCACAAATGCCCGGATGCTTCCTTCCACCGTACGCACCAACGCTTGCATCAAGTCTTTATCGCTTATAAATTTAAACGCTACGTTTTTGATGGTTTCTTCATCCTGATTTAGTACGCTGTATAGCAGCATGGTTTTGAAATATACGTTGGCCTGGTCAATCGTTACTGCCTGAAACTCCAGTTCTACACTCCTATTTTGAATACTGATTTTTTTATAAATCTGCTCCAGTAAAGGAATTTTAAAGTTGAGGCCAGGCCGAAGAATGCGGCGAAACTTACCGAACATGGTTACCACGCCAATAGTTCCCTGGTTGATGGTAACGAGACCGCTAAAAACAATGACCGCTATAACGAATACCGGCCAATATTGGAGGATGTCCATTTTATTATTGTTTTAAAGATGACAAGGTAGAGTAGGGCACAAAGTAAATAGTGCCTTTACCAAATTTTTATTTTTCTTTTGAAGTAGAAAGTCCGGAAGTCAGAAAGACTGAAAGTCCGGAAGAATGGAATATTGGCTTATTTACCACTAACCATTCACTATTCCACCCATGCGTTCCATTATTACCCTTCTAAAAAAAGATCTAAAAATTGAGTTTCGGCAGCAGTATGCTTTGTTTGGCATTTTGCTGTATGTGGCAGTTACCATTTTTATTTTATATCTCACCATTAGTCGGCCTAATGCTGCCACCTGGAACGGCTTGTTTTGGGTAACGCAGCTTTTTGTGGTAACCAATGCGGTAGCTAAAAGCTTTTTGGGCGAAAGCCGGGGTCGGCAGTTGTACTATTATACCATTGTAGCGCCAGGGGCATACATTATTAGTAAGCTTATTGGCAATGTGCTGCTGATGCTAGTTCTCAATGCGGTGAGCCTGCTTTTATATAGTTTATTTTTAGGTAGCCCGGTTACCGAAGGGTGGACTTTTCTGGGAATCTCCCTGCTGGGTGGCGTAAGCTTATCATTGGTTTTTACGCTGCTCAGCGCTATTGCGGCCAAGGCACAGCAGCAGGCCAGCCTTATGGCTATCTTAGGTTTCCCGGTTATCATTCCGCAATTGGTGTTGCTGGCACGGCTCAGCAAAACGGCTTTTGGTGAAGTTTTTCGTAGCGGCACCGTAGCACAGCTTACGGGTTTGCTAGCTGGGTTAGATGTACTGATTGTATTACTTGCCGTTATCTTGTTTTCCTATTTTTGGAATGATTAATGATTTGTAATTAAGCTTTTTTGAACTGATTTTTATTAAACTAAAAACATAGTTATAAGCACTATCTCTTAATTTTGTGCCATGCGGCAACTGGCTTTTCTTCTACTGTTTATATTTCCCGTTTTGCTTTCTGCTCAGCTATTTCAACTTAGCGGGACGATAGTAAATGGAGAAGATGGCAAACCAGTAGAAGGGGCCAGCATTTTTATCAACAACGCATCTGGCGGTACTGTTAGTGGTAAAGACGGCCAATTTTCTTTACCCAATATTTCCTTCAATAAGTTCGAATTGGTAGTATCGCATGTATCGTTCGAAACACTGGTAGTGCCAATTACCCCTGAAAATATTGGCCGCCGTTTCAAAATACAATTGGCTCCCAAACAAGCTGAACTGCAAGATGTAGTGGTGGCCCCCATTGATAAAAATGGCTGGGAACGCTGGGGGCGATTATTTACCCAAAGTTTTATTGGCACATCTGACCTGGCGGTTCACTGTAATTTCAAAAACCCACAGGTGCTTCGTTTTCGCTACAACAAAAACACCGGCGTACTAAAAGTGACTGCCAGCGATAAACTGGTGATTGAAAATAAGAAGCTGGGCTATACTATCAACTACCAGTTAGAAGAGTTTATATACAGTAGCAAGGAGCGGATGACCAGTTATACAGGTTTTACTTCATTTACACCTATGGAAGCCAGGCGGCAACGCAAGATAGATAACTGGCAAAAAGAGCGGTTGGAAGCGTACAATGGTTCTATCATGCATTTTATGCGGTCGGTATACCAAAATAAGTTGGATGCAGATGGCTATGAACTACGTAGCCTTCGGCGGGTATACAAAACAGATACGGCTATTCGGTCCTGGTACGATTCCCTGGTGCAAGGCAAACCCAACGCTATTGATACCAGCCGCTATACGGTACAGCTTATGAAATCTTCCAATGGCTTAGGGGCACCTATCGTCTATATTTTAGGTAAATACAGTTTGCCTTGCGATAGCATTCGCTGGAAGGATAGTGCTGGAAATGTACTCGTGTTTTTTAGGAATGATTTGCAGGTTCGATACAAAAACGAACAAGAGAAAAATGAATATGTGCAGCAGAAAAGCGGAGGAGTACTAAAGCCGCAAAAGCAGCATTCTTTACTTTATTTTGTTGAACCCAGGCCAATTATAATAGAATCTACTGGATTGTATTTCAACCCACTCTCTGTTTTTATGGAAGACTACTGGGCTTGGGAAAAAACGGCTGAAATGCTTCCGGCAGACTATCAGCCTGGAGATTAAACTATCCTTTTAGCCACCTTATTGTCACTATTATCTTAATTACTGCTTAGCGGTGTTTTGTTACACCTATCTGCATGCAATATTCCAGAACCGGGCAGGTAGAGCAATATGGCAAATTGCCTGTGCAAATATGTTTTCCAAAAGGCATCAGCAGGCGATTGATGTCAATCCATTTCTTTTGCGGAACTGCTTTTTGCAAAGCTACCATCGTCTGCTCCGGTGTATTTGCCTGTATCAGGCCCCAGCGGTTTACCACCCGGTGCACATGAATATCTACGCTAATAGCATCTAGTTTATTGGCTACGCCTAAAGCAAGGCTGGCACATTTTGGACCTACACCTTTTAATGCAATCAGCTTTTCATAGTCAGCAGGCAGGTTACCTCCCTCCTGCTCCATGGCTGATTTGGCTACCCCATAAATCGTATTTGCTTTTTGGCCAGGAAAGGTGCTACCATATAAAATCTGCTCTAACTCAGCCAGCGATAGTTGCAAAATTTGTTGTGGCGTACGAGCCTTTTCAAACAATCGAAGCGAAACCGGAATAGTTGTTTCATCTAAAGTGCGGATGGAAATAATACAAGAGATGAGTTGCTCAAACAGTGTATTGTAGCCTCTTTCATACAATTCAAACATAGCAGCCTTGGGGTAAGCTGCCACTGCTTTTTCAATGCGATTCAGCATTTCGTCTAAGTCAAATGGCTTTTTCATAACACACAAAGCAGAGCAACAATCTTACCAGCACTCATTTGATCAATAAAGCATAATAGCTTTTTGCTCACCAGAAATAAAACGATTTACGAGTTCTTTTATATTTACAAAACCTTCACCTTATAGAATTCTTGTATGAAAATTTTATCCCTTCTAGCCATCTCCATCTTAGTTTGTAGCCAGTTATTTGCCCAGCCTTCCCAACAATTGGTTGAAAATGAACCTCAACTCATTAATGGAATTGAATGCACTTTCCGCATCAATCAGGAAAGTACAAAGAAATCTGGCGACAATGAGTTTAGCCGCTACGTGCTGGAATTTTACGCTATTAACAAAAGCTATTGTAGTAAATACCTTCCCTATCGCAATGATCCTTCCTACACAGATAACAGTTCAGATAACCTGATTGCAACTTTCAATATTAGGAATGCCAATGGCAAACGCCTTACCAGCAAGGATGCAAAGGTGTATGCTAAACCCTGGTGGGTGAGAGTAAAGGTTAATGAAAAAGATGATAAAGGAAAAGATGTAGTCCGGCTGCGGGATATGCAGGCAGGCTACATCTTCCGGCGGGGAGATCAATTAAAAGCCCAGGCAATAGTGCTGGTGCCTATGGGCGAAAAGCCCAACGTAGAATTGATGATGGCTTATATGGTAGAAAATTAAAAAGATAGGAAATTCTGATTATTTAGCAGCTATCATAGCTATTTCCACATTCACATTGCGGGGCAGCCCCTTTACGGCCACTGTTTCTCTTGCAGGGAAATTGCCCTTAAAGTATTTGGCATATATCTCATTAACTGCTCCAAAAAATGCCATATCGGTAAGAAAAATAGTAGTCTTCACGATATGAGAAAAATCTAACCCGGCCTCATAAAGTATTGCTTTTAAATTATTCATAACCTGGTGAGTTTCATCTTCTATGCTGGCATTATTAAGGTTGCCAGTACTTGCCTCCAGTGCTATTTGCCCACTAATAAATAATAAGTTGCCTGCCATCACCGCCTGGTTGTATGGACCAATAGGTGCAGGGGCTCCATTGGTTTGTATGTATTTCTTTTCCATTAATGATTTTTGATTTTTTGCAAAATTTGCGGAAATAATTTGTTTCAATAAAAAAAACATGTGTTTAATTTGCCGCAGCAGTTATTCAATCCATCATTCTTTTATACATCACCCGTCACTTATTTATTTTTTTGTCTATCGTAAGGTTTCGTATGAACATTGGCATAGCTATTTTGGATGAAGGACAGAAAAGTGAAATTCTAAATAAACCCATTAATACCGGAACTACTTTCCAATGGACTAACAACACAGCAGAATTGTTGCAACTAACAGATGTTGATTTCTGCATTGACTGTACTTTTCAGGGAGCTGAAGTGCCGTTTACTAACAAACCGCTTTTAATTCATTGCCTCGCCAATACACTTGGGCAAATGAATGCTGAAAACAAAGTGGCAAGATTTTGTGCCTGGAACACTTTCTTAAAAAGAGAAATATGGGAAATAGCTGTTGCTATTAACACCAATTCAGAATGGATTTTTGAATTGATGAATTCAATAGGCTGGAAATTTTTATTGGTGAAAGATGAACCAGGATTGATCTCACCACGTATTATATGCGGTATTATAAACGAAGCACACTTTGCACTACAGGCAGGTGTAAGCAGTGAGGAAGAAATAGACCTGGCAATGCGATTGGGAACCAATTATCCTTTCGGGCCATTGGAGTGGGGAAGAAAGATTGGCTTACAACGGGTAAATAATTTATTGCAAGCGTTATCTAAAACGAATGCAATTTACCAACCGGCATTTACTGCATAAAACAGCAATTTGTAACAATTGATATTTGATAACAGGAAATAATTAATGGCACTGCTACTTAATATTGATACAGCTACATCTTACGGAGCAGTTGCCCTTTCTGAAGAAGGAGAAGTGATTTGTGCAATTGAGAATTTCAATCAAAAAGATCATGCTTCCTTTTTACATATTTCTATAGAAAAACTCTTACAATCAAGTGGTAAAACACTTTCGCAAACAAGTGGCATTGTAGTTACGCTGGGGCCAGGCTCTTATACTGGTTTGCGGGTTGGGCTATCAGCAGCAAAGGGCTTGTGTTATGCATTACAAAAGCCTTTGATTGGTGTAAATACACTACAAGCTATAGCCTTGGCTGCTGCACAAACTCCGCTACCGTATACAGAAAAACCCGTTCTCTTTGCACCTATGATTGATGCCCGACGCATGGAAGTTTTCACAGCTTTATTTGATAGTAATAATTGTTTGTTTTCACCACCCGTAGCTGAAATTATAGATGACAATTTTTTAGCTGTTGAAAGAGACAATTATTTCATTGTAGCTGCCGGAGACGGAAGTAAAAAGCTTCCTGCTACATTCACCAATAAAGATTTTAACATAAGCAGTGTCACTCACAATATCAGCCACATAGCAACAATTGGGCAAACACATTTTGAAAATCAATTGTTTGAAGACGTTGCCTACTGTGAGCCTTTTTATTTGAAACCGTTCTTTACAACAGCTTTTGTTAAAAATTGATATTATAATTTTCAGAAATGAAAATCTTTATTTTTGCCGACTGATTTAAAAAGAAATTTAATACTCATTAGCCTACCAAACCAATCATTATAAACCAACGAAAATTAAAAAAGGATATGAAAACAGGAAGTGGAACATTTAGTTTAAAGGGGACAGGAGAAAAAGAACCTATTAGCTTAGACTTGTTAGAACTTAAAAAAGCAGATCTCGTTATCAGAGCGCTCAATCACAAATTGCGGCTGAACATTTTGAAATTCTTATCAGAGAAACCAAAATCACCCGTTACGTCTATCTATGTAAAGCTGCGTCTGGAGCAATCTGTAGCTTCTCAGCACTTGGCTATCATGCGTCGGGCTGGTATTGTAAAATCTGAAAGA
>CAXTDG010000231.1:0-7376 GCA_964242675.1 uncultured Chitinophagaceae bacterium | reverse complement strand
ATTTTACTATGAACCTGAATAAGGAAACAGCCGCTTATGTATACAAGATAATTGCGGTAAAAGAACTGTTCGAATATCCGGAGCTATACATGAAAGGATTTGGGTACAACATCTTTTCAACCAAAGCACCGCAAAGGCCCGTCAACAAGCAAACCGACACAGATATAGACGACAAAATTTTTGAAAATATTGCGGTTGAAGTTGGTTCTAAAAAGAAAGAAACTGCGACAAAGGCGGTGTACGTAACTGCCCACATTGCGGGTAAATACAAAGACTTTTCAGATGGCAATATTGTATCTATTGAGTTGAGCGAAGATTTGTATGTGCAGGGCGGCTTTGCCAAAAAAGGAACGGTAATAAAAGGTGCCGGGTGGATAATTGACGACCGCCTATATGTTGATCTTGGTTATGGACATGACCTTACGCTGTACGATGCCGGTAGCAAAAAAGGCATTGAACTAAGTGGCCTGAAGAAAGGAGAACCTGTATTGTTGAAGAACGATATATTCGACAGTAATGCACAGTGGAAATAAGCTATTGCCTGAATAAAAAATACAGAGCAATTAGCTTAAATAAGTATTACCAAATAGTAAAAGTGAATAGCTGAAATGCTGCCATGAACGATAGAGATGTAAAAATACCATTTGAAAAATACGCCCTGCTAAAAGCAGAAACGGTGTTGGCTGAACTAATGAGTAACGGTATTGCTGAAACGGAGCTAAAACTCCATTTTGAGAGCAGCTTCAAAAAGGTTTTTCGTACAGATATTAATAAGATTTCCTACAATCATTTTAATGATGATGTACAGCGGGGTTCGTTAGAGGTATATGTCAATCGGGATAGCTTGTACGATTTGTTGCCAGAAGGTGTTTTTCACCAACCGCTGGCCGCTACTGCTGGTGCCAACCTTTCCAGCATGATAGCTGATAGCCGCAGGCTAAAGAAAGAAGAGAAGATGGCCCGCCAGTTTTTTGCCCCATTCGATCAGCAATTCCTGCTTTTTTCTACGCTGGTGGAGCAGGAAGAAAGGTATTGGCTAAAAAATATTGAAGCAGGAAATTTTACAAAAGACCCGTATACTTTCTGGGATATACCATCTACTATTCCTTATCCGGTGGCTACTACCTTATCTGCTATATTGCCGTGGGCTTACCTCATCAAAGGCAACCAACCGTATATAGCAAAAGCATTGGAAATGGTGCTGCAAAAAAAGGTTTCCATACACACCATTACGCAGTTGTATCAGCCTGCTTCTACTGCTCCAAGAGCTATAGAGGATATGTACCTGGGCGAAGATGCTGTATTGGGGTATGGCTATTTTGATGAAACTATTATCTGGAAAATTACGATCCACAACATTAGTGGAGCGGAAATGCAGGAGTATATACCGGGTGGAAAAATGGGTAATCTGATTACGTACATAAACGATATATTTTTACCCGTAGAAATTGAAGCCCAATTTGAATTTGAACTGGAGAAAAAGGTGGCGGAAAATTTTACACCTGTACTGGGATACGGATTTTTTTTATGACATAGTAAGTTGATTGATGCAAACGACAATTAAGATATTAACGATCATGGCAACACTCGGCCTTGTGGCCGGAATCGGTTTTATTACCATTGCTAAAAGCCTATCAGAAAGCTTTAAAGCCTTTGGTACTAAGCCTATTGTATTAAGTATTGTTACAGCGGCATTAGCCATAGCAGCACTGTATTTATCGTCATCGCTTATAGATAATGCTTTTACCTTGTTTTGGGTAATGTCGTTTATCTATCTGTTGTTTGGCATCATCCACACAGCAGTATCAGCAAACAAATTCATTTATACACTACCGGCCGAAAAGCCAAAAGTGCTGTTTGCAGAATGGTTGTACACCGCAGCTATGATGCTGATTGTAACAGTCGTATTTGCAGCCGTACAGTATCTTTTTTTAGATAAATACTTTCTGTTTTATCCCCTGCTTTTTGCAGCACTTTTTTTTACCATTCCTTATCTCGTTCATCTCTGCTTCCGGCTGGTGATGAGTATTCCTTACCCGGTTTATACAAACTGGGAGTATCCGCTCAATCATCCGCTTGATCCGCCGGAAGACAATCAGAGTGAAAAATTATTAGTGATTGGTTTTGAATTGCCTAAAACACTTGCCAGTACCAGCCGTACTTATTTTAGAGGTAAAACACCCGAGTCAATCCATTTGGGCGATATGTTTTATCATTTTATAAATGACTATAACGAACTGCAAAGCGAAACCCCGATACAAATAGCGGATGAGCGGAATGAGCCACTCGTTTGGTTTATGCGGCTGAAGCCGAAATGGTACCAACGTAGCAAAGTGCTGAACCCCAATGTAACCGTACGGGAGAATGGCATAAAAGAGAATTCGGTAATTATCTGCGAACATTTTGTAAACGAACCTGAAAAGAAAACTACATGAGAGATGATCTGAAACACATGCCGGTAAACTGGGTAGATGGCATGAAGATGAATAAGGATTTGTTTATAGCTTCAGATCAGGCTCATCAAAATGCACTGCAGGATGCAGTTACATATCAGCTAAGTCCTATACAGTTTGGCGTATTGCCGCTGGGAGCAAATGGAATTTCCTCATTTGATGTAAAAGTTTCTGTTGATAACCAAAGCACTGTGCAAGCCACCGTGCTGAATTGCCAAGCCGTTACTGCTGGCGGTGCAAGAATTAATTTGCCAGGGATGAATGCTGGCTTACAACCCGGTGCGGACAGTGCACCCACTGCTATTTTCCAGCTAGCTGCCGCAGAAGGCGAAGAGGCGTATTGGTTGTTTTTAATTGTGAATCCTTACATCAAGCAGCCGGTTGGCTCGCCAGATGTGGCCGAAAACCCGCCCCGCTTTCCGTACACACAGCCTACCTACGAATTAAAAATGGTAGCCCCCGGCCAGTACAAGCAATTTGCCCGGCACCCGTATGCATTAGCAGTAGGCAAAGTAGTGGTAAATGGGAAAAATGCAGCCAGGGATGAAAATTATATACCACCTTGTTTACAAATCAGTTCCCACCCCGACTTAATAGCATTGCATGGCGAACTCGACCAGTTTTTTAGCCACCTGGAAAACAAGTGTTCGGCGATTGTGCAAAAAGTAATGCGGAAAAGTCAGCAGAACGATCTGTCGGCACTGGTGATGTACCTGTGCGACCGGATTATGGTGTATTTAGGCCCAGCCATTACCCAAATACGTTGGCTAATGCTGTACGAAGCTCCGGCTGTACTGCTGGCCCATGCCGCATCGCTTGCCCGCATTATGAAGAACACGATTGACCTGCGGATAGGCACCGGTAAAGACGAATTGATGAACTACCTGAGCGAATGGTGCGAACTAAAACAAGGCGAATTCGAAGGATTGCTGACGGGCATTGCCACCTTACGCTACGACCACAACGACGTAAACCAGGACCTTATCCGCATTGTACAATTTGTAAAAGTGACCAGCAAACTTTTCGAAACCCTAAGCAACCTGGAATTTATAGGTAAACGAAGAGAAGTAGGCTTCTTCGTAAAAGAAGAGCATAACCAAAATAATCAATCTAACAACGACCAGAAAACCCGGCGCCGTTTCTTTGGATAACGCACCTAAACCTATAAGGTCTTTTTTGAACTATGATCCTTTTAGCGTTCGAAAAAGACCTTATAGGTTTTAACCTCTAAATTAATAACCATACTATTTCTTAAGCATTATGAAACCCCTGAATGCCGCAGATAGAAAGTCTGCTTTTCTCTATTTTCTGTTATTCTTTGCTATTACCGTAGGCCTGGTGGTAACGGCTGTATTTTTTGGAATGCAGGTGCCCTTCAAGCAAAACCAGCAATTGCAGCAAAAAATAAATACTCTGCAAAATGAAGTTGTATTCGCAGACAACTTTAGCAGCAAGATGGCTACTACCGCCAGTGTTTTAGACACGGTAAACAAAGCTGGCGTACAAGCCGAACTGCTTGACCAAAACATTACCGATGGGCTGAAAAGCCTAAGCAGCATGGTAAACAGCGATACTGCAATTGATAAAAAGTTTTACAGTAGTGTAATAGACAACCTGAGAGAACTACAGTTTGCTAAAAAGCAATTGAGAGATGCCAGCAGCACTAACCAAGACCTTACGAAATACAGCCAGTTGATCGAATCGCTCAAAAGTGACCTGGCTCAATCCCGGCAGGAAGCCAATTCATTACGGATGGCATTATCCATGCCCCGATAGTAGTAGCGATAAATCTGGATAGTATTAGTAAAAAATGTAGCCTACTTAGATAAAAGCAAGTAACCTTCTAACAGTATGAAAACGACGAACCCCTATCTTACAAATACCCGGTTTGGGATAGATAAAAATGTGCTTCTGCTCATGAGCATCCTTTGTCTGCTGTCTGTTGGGCTGATGGCATTTAAGCTGTCGAAGAAAGATATTTGTACTCCTTATACAGTAGTCAGTTCATCTGTTGTTAAAGGCAAAAGCACTTCGTTTTACATAGGCGACCCTGTTATTTTCAATGCCGCAGGCCACGACCTGGACGAACTGACATGGGACTTTGGTGACCAAACGCCTAACGCTACAGGTAATAATGTACAGCACATCTACACTAGAGATGCTGCTTATACCGTAACGGCTACCCTTAATGGTAAATGCGACCAAGTGCTAAAGCTGGTAATTAACCCAATAAAAAAAGAAGACAATAATGCAGTAGTTGAGAACCCGATTATAGGGCCGGATAATGCCATTGCCGGAACGTTGGTTCCTTTTACCTGCAACATAAAAGCCACACAATACGCATGGAGTGTTCTTAATTCGCCTATTCCACCGCAAATGGAGCAAACGGCCAATATTAGTTTCCCTATACAAGGCACCTTCATTGTAGAGTTAACGCTGGATGCTGACCCATCAAAAGTGTATCGTCAGCAGATCATCATTACGCCTAAAAAAGAGGAAGCAATAAAAGCACCTGCAACTGGACCGGGCGGCGGCGCAGCCCCTCCACCACCATTTATACCAAAGCAAAAAGAAGAAAAACCATTAGAAACGAAAGTGGAAGAGAAAACCGTGGAAGCCCCTGTAGAAAAGCCAAAAGTGGTGTACCTGGCAGACGATGGAATACGGGCCAATTTTGAATCGGTAGTGCGGGGCGAAATAGATGCAAAAGCCTTCAATGAATTTTTGTGCGAAGGTGGTGCCACCAAAGTGTTGGTAACAAGCGATAACAACCGCTGGGAAACAGTGGAAAGTATTTGTAAGCTGTTTTACAGAAATAAGAAAATAAAGAAGATCAGTGTTACTACTACCCGGGAAGGGGAGTGCGTTAAAACGATCAATTTGAAGTATGATAAAAAAGGTTTTCTAGGTCTGTAAATTCATTCTGCCTTTATGCAACAATATCTTCGGCTACCCTTGCGGTTCGAATCTTTTTTTCAGAAAGCCCGGCTGAATACCTGCCCTATTAATCACTCCATTGCCAGTAACCTGCACCTGCTCGTTACCACGGCCGTGGGCGAAAACAAGCAGGACTGGGAGTACGGATCGCAGTTCTGGGACGCAGATTTTGACATCCATATTTCTGGCGATAATCGTAGAGAAAGTGTACTAAACGGATTAAAGCAGCAAATAGCTACTTACGAAAAACGGATAAAAAACGTACACCTGGAAGTGAACGTAAAACAACTGGAGCGGCCAACAGGCGGTGCCAAACAAATTAAGCGGAGGATAGAAATCATCATCACGGCAGCCATTGCCCGTAGCAACGAACCCTTTAAATTTCAAACTGGTTTTTTCATCGGCCCTTTGGCTTTTGATTAAAACAAAGTCTATATAAGCATAAACCTATAAGGTCTATTTTAGACCATAACTATTGTGAAGACCGAGAAAGACCTTGTAGGTTTTATTGCACCGTTTCTCATTCACGATTGACCATTCACTATTCACCAAATGGCCTTACTGAAAAAAGAAAATATAAAAGAACGGATGCTGCTAACGGCCTCCCGTTTGTGGGGCATACCGGATAATGAAATTGAAGCCAACTTCGATCCGCTGGTAATGTTGCTGATAGAGGCCTGTGCTGCGGAGTTGGAAAAAATAAGCCATGCCATTCACAATAGCCATGACCGGCTGCTGGAAAAAATGGCTGACCTGGTAGTGCCGGAAGCCATTGTAGCCGCGAAGCCGGCATCGGCTATGGCTACTGCTACACCGCTTGAACTATACGAAACTCTCACAGAGGATACGCAGTTTTTTACCCAGCAGTCAATCCTCGACCCTACCGATAATATTCGTAAGACACAGCAGCTATTTTTCACGCCTATCGGCAAATTCCCGGTAATAAAAGCCCGGCTGGCTGGCCTGTTTGCAGCGCAGAAGCTGTACCTGTTTGCAGGTAATCAGTTTGCAGCCCCCATTTTAAATACAGAAGCTGCCCCTGCACCGGCTGATGAATTGTGGCTAATGCTTTCAGCCGATGCAGCAGTGCACAAATTCAATGGCTTGTCTCTCTATTTCAAGCTGCGGAATGCAGATATAGCGCCTGTGTTTTACACGGCTCTTGCTGGTGCAAAAGCCTGGATAAATGAACAGGAAGTAAGCTTGGTGAATGGCTATGCGGATGCAAAACAGTTTGAATTATCAGCTGATGTAATGCTGACCGGGGGTCATAATTACGCTGCTAAAATAAACCGCAACACGGCCGGCATTTATCGTCAGCAGGTTTTTACCATCCAAACGGATAGCCAGTTAAATGCCGCCCCAATGCCCGCTGATTTGCAACGGCAGTTAAGCAAACCGATGATGGATAAGGTGGGTGGTGCGGCCCAGTTTTATCTTAAAATAAAACTACCCCGAACTTTTCCGCCGGAATATCTCGATGGCCTCACCGTTCACATCAATGCCTTCCCGGTGGTGAACCGGAAAAAGCAGGTGCAGCACTACAAAACCGACCAGTGGATAAATGTGGTGCCACTGAACATAGAGCAGAACTTTCTGGACGTTCAGGCCGTACAGTCTTCTTCCGGTGGATTGTACGAATTTAGTTCTACCGCCGAAAAAGGAGCCTTGAGCGATGGGCAGGCGGTATTGCGAAGCAGCGGTATTGGCAAAACCAATTCAAAAGAAGTAAAAGAGGTTATCGCTACCCTTACGGAAGCGATACGGGATGAAAGTGCCTATTTCAGCCAGACCAGCAACGATTTTATTCATGCCCGGTTGAAGGAAATTTCTATGATCCTAGCCCGGCTGGACGACCAGATTCAAAAGTCGAAAGACACAAAAGATACATTCTACTACGTTTTACTGAAACCCAAAGCGGTGAACGATACGGCGTCCATTCATTACTGGACTACCGACGGCAAACTGGCTAGCAACCTGAGTACC
>CAXTDG010000230.1:0-7378 GCA_964242675.1 uncultured Chitinophagaceae bacterium | reverse complement strand
CGGGGCCTCTTTCAGCGCCGGGGTAATTAACACTTCCGTTTCGGGAAAAGGTAGGTCAACGGTATTTGGTGTAATGGCATAGTTTACAACACCCGGCGTTATATTATCAGGGCCAAAATAGGTGATGAAAGGTCTGCCACCGTTGTAAGAGATATTATAATTGCCCCGGTTTTGGGTGCTGAAATATTGTAGCGCTGCAGTTGGGTTGAAGTAATACCACTGCTTCCAATCGTACCAGGAATGGCCTTCGTAGGCAAACTCTATTTTCTTTTCCAGAAAAATATCGGCATACGTAATAGATGTTTTTGGCGCAATGCCTGCCCGTGTTCTTACCGCATTATAAAACTTCAGTGCTTCGGGGTTAGTAGTGCTGCTGCTGTTGCCCAATAAGGCATCAGCGTATATCAGGTATACTTCAGAAAGGCGCATCATATAGGTGCTGATATTACAGTTTTGCTGACTACCCAGCCCCCCGTTATCTGCCGGTGAACCAATTACATATTTTTTTACATAAGCATGGTCGGTACCGCCGGGGCTAAGTGGTGCTGCCCCTGGCTGGTAAATACGGGCATTATTGAAAAGAGCTGTATCAACCTTCCAGCCTCCATTGTTTGAATTGATGTCCGGGTAAAAATCGTTCGGCATAAAAACAGTGGCCCTTCGACGTACTGAATCGGCTTTGTTAGCCGAATCTAAGAAATACTGCATCAGGCTGGATGAACCACCAAATGAACCGCCCCAGCCATCGCCAGTCTGTGTTATTTTAGAATCGTAAGCCAGATTGGCCTGCATGTGGTTCTGTACAAAATAGCTACCGGTGGGTACCCATAGCAAGCTGAACAGGGACTCCGACGGTACAGTTGTACCGCTGAACACTTTACTGGTAAACAGGTCGTAAAATTTAGGATACAGCGTTAGGCCACTGTTGTTGCAAACATCTGCTGCAAAATATTTCGCACTATCCAAGTCGCTCTGATTGCGGTTGCCGCCTGTCTGGCCTAGGCCGCTCCGTATCAGGTAAGCCCTTGCCAGCATGCCTTCGGCACTCCATTTTGTAATGCGGCCCGGCTGCAGTGGGCTGGTACCCAGGTTGTTTTTTGCCCAGGTAAGGTCCATGATGATGAATTTCCAAACATCGGTAAGGTTGTTCTTTTTAATACCAGCATCGCTCAACTGTGAAATGTTATCGTAAATGATGGGTACGGCGCCCCAGTCCAACGCCAGGTAATAATAAGCAGCGGCCCGCATAAACCGGCACTCTGCCAGGCCCGACCTTTTACCGGCATCGCTGGCACCCGCCTTTGCATTCTGAATATTGTAGGCTGTGATATTGGAATTGGCAATGACAGACCAAAAAGCATTGTAGGCTCCCTGAAGGCTACCGCTTGGATCAGTGGCCTGTACAGAAAAAGTCATATAAGTACCTCTGCCATTGTAATTGTCTGATAGGCTATTGCCACCCAGTACATCGCCAATGGCTTGTAATGACGAGCCATTGTAGGGGCTCCAACTTGCATTGTACATGGGGCCAGTACCAGATAGTATATCTCCATCGGTGGCATAAAAAGTTCCGGAAGTGGGAGATGCTAATGGTGGCCGGTTTAAATATTCCTTGCTACAGGCATTTAGTAACAACAACATCAGAAAAGTCATTGCTGTAACTGATACTCTTTTTTTCATACTAGCTATTTAAATTAACTGCAATTTTTCAGACATTAAAAATCAAGGGCAACACTAAATGAGTACAAACGGGTAGACGGGTATCTGCCTTCATCCAGACCTACCAGATTGGTCACTCCCTTGTAATTGTACATTCCTACTTCCGGGTCGAAGCCGGTATACTTGGTAATGGTAAAAACATTTTGTACCTGCACAGTGGCTAATGCGCCTTTCAGCACATGGGTACGGTTAATAAAGCGGCTAGGTACCCGATAGCTAAGGCGTACATTTTTCAGCTTCAAATAAGATCCTGATTCAACGTTCCATTGAGTAAGCCTTACGTTACCATTGGCATCACCCGTTGTAGGGCGGTAAATCCGGTTTCCGTTGGTGTTGTTGTAAGTTGCTACAAGAGCATCCGCTACATCGAGGCTGCTGGGTGTAGCGAAATTGGCTGCCGACTTGTAGTGGTTGCTATAAGGGCCTGTACCTAATGGCATCTCATTCTGGTAGCGGGTCAGGTTCAGCAATTGGTTGCCATATACGCCGGTAAAAAACAGGTTGAGCTCAAAACCTTTATAGGTAAATGCAGAATTGAAGTTGTAGGTGAACTTGGGCCAGGGGTTGCCAATAATAGTACGGTCGTTATTATCGATGATACCGTCCGGTACGCCTTTAGGGCCACTAACATCACGGAATTTTATATCGCCCACCCAGGTTCCTTGTGTTGGGTGAACGGTAAGCACTCCATTAGAGGTTTGGATGGCGTGAGAAGCAATTTCCTGGTAGTTTTGAAAAAGACCATCTGCAATATAACCGGTGTACATACCCAGCGGCTGCCCTACAGTAGTAAGGAACTGTGCCTGGCTATTGTTGGTAGTGGAGTAGTATTGGGTAATGATTGGGCTAACCAGTTTGGTAACCTTATTTCTGTCTACAGAAAAGTTAGCGCCTGTGCGCCACTGGAAATTCTTTGTACTAACATTTACTGTATTGACCGTAACGCCGAAACCCCGGTTTTGCATACTACCATAGTTTTGGAGGGGCCACGTAATAAGGCCACCGTATCCACCGCTGAGGTTACCGCCCAAAAATCCGGCACCGGCTGACAGCAGTATCAGGTTAGAAATATCTTTTTTGTAGGCATCTGCTATCACTTCTATCCGGTTGTTAAACAGGTGCATATCCAAACCCACGTTGGTTGCTTTATCCTCTTCCCATTTCAAATTAGGGTTTGGAAAATTGGCCGGTAAAAACCCACCACCCCAAACGGTAGGGGCAGCATATAAGTTTGCGTAAATAGCGCCTCCGCTACCGCTGTTACCAGAGATACCATACTCAGCCCGCAGCTTCAAATCGGAAATGAACCCGATATTCTTCATAAAGTTCTCATCAGATATTTTCCAGGCAACAGATACTGCCGGGAAGTTACCAAAACGATTACCGGGGCCAAAGTTGGAGTTACCATCCCGTCGTACTACAAACTGGGCAATGTATTTATTATCGTAGGTATAGTTAAGCCGGGAGAAATAAGATTCTGTAGCACCATTTCCCCTGGAGCTAGTACCCGGAGGAGATAGCGGATCGGCAACGCTTAACTCCTGTACAGAACTGGTAGAATATCGTATGCCAGAGGCACTCAGGCCCTCGTAAGCATAAAACTGAGCCTCATGCCCTACCATGGCACTAACGTTATGCTTGTTGATAGCAAAATCGTACTGAACTCTTGTATTTAGAGAAGTCCAGTAGTTGTTGTTACTACCCCTGCTTCCGGAAGTAGCGTTCCCCTGGTAAGCACCAAGAGAATAAAAGGGGTTGAACGTATAATTATTTGTAAAACCATAATTACCGTTTACTTCCGTACGCCATAGCAGCCCTTTAATTGGAGTAATATCCATAAACAGGTTGCCAACAACCCCAAAAGACTTGTTGTAATTGTTGTTGATAGTTGCAAGGGCTACCGGGTTGGTTTGCGAATACTGCGCCGTTGCTGCCGTAGGGCCACCAAAAGATCCGTCCGGATTTTTTACCGGGATAGTAGGGTTTTGTGTAATGGCGATATTAATGATATTACCATTAGTGGTATTTACTTTTTCATTTGTAACATAGGAGGTAAGGCTGGTACCAAACTTCAACCATTTATTAGCTTGATTGTCAAGATTGAGCCTTATTGAACCACGCTTAAATCCTGAACCAATGGCAATACCATCCTGCGAAAGATAATCGCCGGAAAAGTAAAAGGTAGATTTATCGGAACCACCACTAATAGCCAGCGAATGTTTTTGTAAAGTCGTTCTGCTGAACAAAGCATCCTGCCAGTTGGTACCGGCGCCCAATATGGATGGGTCGGCAATTTCAGCCGGTTGTACACCAACCAGATTCAGCCTTTGCAGTTTTTGTACATAATAGGCGTATTCCTGCAGGTTCATAACCGGTCTTTCTGCCGGCTTATCCTGTATACTGTATAGCGTAGTAGCGTTTATTTTAGTTACACCGGCTCTGCCCCGCTTTGTAGTAATCATTATTACTCCATTGGCACCTGCAGCACCATATATAGATGTAGCGGCAGGCCCTGATAAAACAGAGGTACTTTCAACATCTTCAGGATTGATACCGGCAATAGGATTGCTCAAGCTGGCTGGCTGGTTGTAAGCCCCACCGGTTGGGGCACCGGGCCGTATTTGTACGCCATCAATCACATATAGCGGCTGGTAATTGCCGGTAACGGTACTAACCCCTCTGATGATTATGGAAGATCCTGCACCGGGCTGCCCGCTGGTTTGAGACACATAAACGTTGGCAGCTTTACCTTGTAGCGCCTGGTCCAGCGTTACGTTTACTGTACGTTCCAGTTCGGCACTTGAAACCGTCGTAACTGCACTACTCAGGTCTGATTTTTTCATTTTACCATAGCCCATTACCACAACATCCTGTAAATTATTGGCATCTTCTGTTAGTGAAACATTGATAGAGGTACTACTTACACCCACTTTTACCTCTTTTTTAGTGTAGCCGGCAAAGGATACTACCAATACATCACCAGCCATAGCACTAAGGCTAAATGTACCGGCGGCATCCGTTATAATACTATTAGTTGAACCCTTAATAGTAACAGATGCCCCGACAAGCGGACCATTGTTGGTACCACCGGTAACCTTGCCGGTAATTGTTTTTTTTGTTTGAGAAAAGGACAGCGTAGCAGATAGCACATACGCAAAAAGTAGCAGTACCTTGAGTAGGTATTTTTTCATATAGCAGTTTTATAATTCAAATTAGATTCTGGTTAACTACACCACAAGTAATATTTTATTGTTGTGGTTAATTATTTATGCATCAGCAGGCAAACTTTTATTACTTAAAATGATTGTTTTATTTTCTAATAAACTGATAGTTCTTGAATCGCTTTTCAATGTATAGCTTACTTATAAGAATAACGCTCTTTATAGGTCGCTCAATCGTTTTCACGAAAGTACACCTTTACTAACGGCTGTTAGTGATACTATCTTATCAACTCATTATGGTATTTCATCAAAAACGGATTGACATTACCTTACCTCTTTAGCGTTCCCGTTGTTAAACCAGTAAAACTTTATTTGTTGCTATAATTAAGCAACGACTGAAGTCTGAAAATGCCTTTATTAGTTTCATAATGAGTACTATTAGACCTTTCGGGTAACTTGCTGAGGGTATAAGAAGCCTGGAACCTTTTGACCAATACTATTTTATCTCTACATTTATGTTTCCATTACTCCTCAATAGCAAATAGACCAGGACTATATGAGAAAAGATCTGCTAAAGGAAATCATTCCACTTACCCAATCCGACTGTTTTACGCTGTTCACAAGGGTGAAAGCTGGCTTTGATTTTCCCCTACATTACCACGAAGAGTTTGAACTGAACCTGATTATCAACGCAGATAGAGCCAAGCGGGTGGTGGGCGACCATATAGAGGAAATTGGCAGTATGGAACTGGTGTTAGTGGGCAGCAACCTGGAGCATGGCTGGTTTACCCATAAATGCAAGAGCGACGACATAAAAGAGGTCACCGTTCAGTTTCATAAAGACTTGTTTGATGAAAAACTACTGCGGCGCAATCAGCTCAGCTTTATCCGGGGGATGCTGGAAAAATCTGCAAGGGGCATTTTGTTTTCGCAGGAAACGGTTCAGCAACTGGCACCTCGTATCCTGAACCTGGGAAAAAAGCACGGCTTTGATTCTATTCTGGAGCTGATGTCTATTTTGCATGATTTGTCCTTGACCCGCAACATGCGTATCCTATCTGACGCATCTTTTGGCGGCAACCGGGAAACTTTTCACTACAATAGCCGCCGGATAGAAATGGTGATGGAATACATCAACAAAAACTTTGAAAAACCCGTGACGTTGAAGGAAGTCGCAAAGCTGATCAATATGACGGAGGTTTCGTTCAGCCGATTTTTCCGGCAGCGTACTGGCAATACTTTCATCGATAGTCTTACCGAAATTCGGATTGGCAACGCCAGCCGCCTGCTAATTGATACTACGCAAAGCGTTGCAGAAGTTGCCTACAATTGTGGCTTCAACAACATCTCCAATTTCAACCGCATTTTTAAAAAGCGAAAAGGCTGTGTACCTAAAGAGTTTCGGGAAAGCTATCAGGCGTATGGAACGAGGATGTTCGTGTAGCTTTTCTCTGAAAAATTACTTCTGAATAAATACGCATCAAGACAATAATAGCAACTGCTATCAATGAAGCCATGCCAATATCAGTATACATATACCCAATGAACATCATTGCTTAAAATAGGCTTCATACTCAGCTGGCAGGCCGTATATCTGCTTAATTTGAATGTCTTTATAAAACACTTCAGCAGCTTCGCTTTGCAACTGAATTTTTCCTTTCGTTAGTGGAAAATCTTTGTCGCCTTCATGATAGCGGGAATTGGCGAGCACCATTACCACTTTACCATTTACAATATGCAGGCTTTTACCCTCATAACATATCAGTTCTACCGTTGTCCAGTCGTTGGCGGGGCTTTGGTTATCTACCGTACGCAGGCAAAAACCGGAGTTGGGTGTACCGGTACCAATGGGTAAAAAAGGCTGATTGTTACTGGCTACTGTATTCATGCTTCCTTCGGGTATATAGGCCCTTACATCAATGGCGGAGTTGGCAATATTCCAGTAATCGCCCATGTGGCCTTCCATAATTTGGAATTCTTGCGACAGCATCCAGGCTTTCCAATAATCCTTGCCGCATTCACCTTGCGAGTGATAGCAAATTCCAGAATCTTTTAGCTTCTTTAAACGAGGTGTCCATTTTTTTTCACCCCATTTTACTTTTAGTTTAAAATGGTAATTTTCATAGTCTGTTTTTGTAAACAGGCAACCATAAATCTCTCCGCTGATTCTTAATACAGACTCACCTTTTTCCTGTGTTACAGAAAATACATTGCTTTCGTTTTTATTATATCCTATCGGTGCTATTTGATTGCCGCTGGCATCTTTTGGTATTTCTCCTTTATAGTCATCACTGTGTCGGTAGCTCAGGTAGGTTTGCCACTGGCTCAAATCTTTATCCAACAAGTTAGTCCATTCTGGTTTAGGAGAAAAGGAATTGCTGATACATAGTAATAGAAAACTTGCAATGAGCGTGGTAATGGTTTTCATTTTGGCGTGATTAAGAGGATTGAGATAAAACAATTATTGTTAATGAACAGTGGTATCGTTTCTTATTTCT
>CAXTDG010000229.1:0-7384 GCA_964242675.1 uncultured Chitinophagaceae bacterium | reverse complement strand
TTGCACACCACCGTAATGGGCCCACAGGGTAAATGGGTAGAGGTGCAGGTACGCACCAAACGCATGAACGAGATAGCCGAAAAAGGCCTGGCTGCCCACTGGAAATACAAGGAAGGCAGCGAAAGCGAAGACCGTTTTGATAAATGGTTCCACCAGATACGGGACATGCTAAGCAACCAGGAAACTGACAGTGTAGATTTTCTGAGCGACTTTAAAACCAGTTTTCTAACTGAGGAAATTTATGTGTACACACCAAAAGGCGATGTACGGATGCTGCCTGTAGGTAGCACTGCGCTGGATTTTGCTTTTAGTATTCATAGCGCTGTGGGGGCTAAAACCATTGGGGCCAAGATTAACCACAAACTGAACCCCATTAGCCATGTGCTGCGTAGCGGCGACCAGGTGGAAATCATTACCAGCAATAAACAAAAACCAAATGAGGACTGGCTGAACATCGTTATTACAGCTAAGGCAAAAAACAAAATAAAGGATGCCTTAAAAGAAGAGAAGCGGAAGATAGCAGAGGATGGAAAGATAGCGCTGCAACGGAAGATAGAAGGAATCGGCGCTTCGTTTAGCTATGGCAATATTGAAGAAGTGGTGCAGCACTACAAGCAGCAGAGTCCACTGGATTTGTACTACAATATTGCTATTGAAAACATTGACCTGAAAGACCTCAAGGAATTCAAGGTATACGGCGACCGATTGGAAAGCCCAAAACCAGAAAGAAAGCAGGAAATTAAGTTCGATCCGCAGCAGGCCAGTAGCCTGCCAGGTAAGGATACAGAGCTGATCATTTTTGGAGAAAGCAGCGATAAAATTAAATATTCCATTGCCAAATGCTGTAATCCCATACCAGGTGATAGCGTATTTGGTTTCGTTACTACGGGTGAAGGCTTGAAGATTCACCGTACCAACTGCCCGAATGCCCCGCAGTTGCTGGCTAATTATGGCCACCGTATTGTAAAAACCAAGTGGGCTAAGAACAAGGAAATTTCCTTCCTTACCGGCGTACGTATTATTGGTCTGGACGATGTGGGCGTAATTAATAAGATAACTAACGTCATTAGTGGCGAGATGAAAATTAACATCAACGCCCTAAGTATTGAAAGCTACGATGGCATGTTTGAAGGCATGATAAAAGTGTATGTGCATGATAAAGAAGAACTGGACCGGCTGGTGGATCGGTTGAAAGCTTTATCAGGAATAGAAACGGTAGATCGGTTTGAGCCGGAAGAAAAGCAGGGTGCATAGCTATTAATAAAATAGAAATGTGTAATAAAACAAAAGCCAGATCTGTTAATCTGGCTTTTTTGTTGGCAATCATTCAGTTATTAACCTTTTCTAACCTTCAAAACGAAAGAAGGTTTTACCTTTAGCCGCATTACGCTTGTTTGCCATAGCCCAATCAATATTTCTTGTACTAACGGTTTATCATGGTAAAAAAATTCTACTTTTTTTTTCTTATTGTTTTTACAGCCTTTCATTCTTTAGCACAACCTACTTGTGAGCTTGCCCAACCAAGAACGATTGATACAGTTCTTTCCTGCTCGCAAACTTGTGTTTCCCTGCAATTGAAAATACCAGATATAAAGAATACAACTACTTATGATCTTATCAGTAGTCAATATCTGCCTTATCCCTACCAGTGCCCATCTGATACTAACTTGACCACATTGTATATTGATGACTGGTTTTCTCAGGCCATCACTTTACCTTTTAATTTTTGCTTCTATGGGCAAAATTATAATAAGGTAGTTATCGGATCTAATGGGGTAATAACATTTGATGTATCGAATGCCAATTGTGCTAATTCGTACACAATACCAATCAATACACCAATACCAAGTGCTGGCGGTACACAGTGCTCTCAAAGTGCAAAGTATTATCCACGAGCTTCTATAATGGGTGCTTATTATGATATTGACCCAAGTATTGCATCTACCAGTCCTCGTATTAGCTACTATTTTACCGGACTGGCCCCTAACAGAAAAATGGTAGTGGTGTATAACCAGGTACCCGTTTATGGTTCAGCATGCAACCGTTTATTAGCTTCTCAAGAAATCATTTTATATGAATCAACTGGCATTATAGATGTACACATTGGTAACAAACCCCTTTGTACAAGTAGTACCAGTGCTGGCAGAGCCATCCTTGGTATTCAAAACTGGAATCAGGATCAGGCCGTAGCCGCACCGGGTAAAAACTGTACCCAATGGTCGGCCAGCAACGAAACCTACCGTTTCATTCCGGCTGGTGTAGGTGCTTCCTTATTCAGAAAAGTAGAACTGTTCCGGGGCAATGTTTTAATTGATACGGGCACCGTTGTTCCGGATGGTGCCGGCCAGTTGCAGGCATCTTTTACAAGCACCTGCTTTACCACCGATACGGCTACTTACCGGGCTGTGGCTACTTATGCCAGTTGTGCCGACCCCAATATGCTGGTTACCTACGAAACACAAATAAGGGTAAGCCACAACGGCAATCTGCCTGTTGCTGCTTCTTTTGCACCAGCAAGCTGTTCATCCGGTGGCATTGGCATCGTTACTGTTACCAACCCGGTTGGCAGCACGTACGAATATTCCATTGATACAGGACGAACATATCAAACTTCGCCTGTTTTCAATATACCCGGTGGCACCTATTCCATTCGGGCAAGGAATACGCAGACGGGTTGTGTGGGTACAACCCTCGTTACGGTACCCGTTATAGAAACGGTTCGTTTTGCAACCGGCGTATCCAATGCTACCTGCTTTGGCGTACCCAACGGGCAAATATTAGTAGCTACACAGTCGGGGGCTCAGCCATTTCAGTTTAGTGCCGATAGTGGCGTTACTTACCAGGGCACAAACCTGCTGTTGGTGGGGGCTGGTCGGCACGTAGTTCGGGTAAAAGACAATAATGGCTGTACAAAAGATACAGTGGTAATTGTAAATCAGCCAGACAGCATCAGTATATCGCAACGGGTAGCTGCCGCTTTTTGTAGTGGCACTGCCGATGGTAAAATAATGGTTAGTGCTTCCGGAGGTACGCCAAGATATAGGTATGCTCTTATTAATACACCTGCCTCCTACCAGCCCGATAGTACGCTGAATGCTAATGTGGGCAACTTTACAGTGTATGTAAAAGATGCCAATAATTGCGTAGATAGTAGCACCAACATTACCGTTCCCCTCAACGATACGATGCGGCTTACTCCGCAACCTGATACGGTACTTTGTTTGGGCAGCAGCATTGTGCTGGGGCCAAATACCAATGCTACTCAGTTTGCCTGGGGGCCAGCTGGCTTTATTAGCGATACAACTTTGCACTATCCTACTTTTTCGCCGCAGGATACCGGCACTTTTTATCTTACCGCTAAACTAGGTACGCTTTGTAGCCGTACCGATACGTTTGACATCAATGTGCTGAAGCGGCCCATCCCCAATGCGGGTAACGATACTACTATTTGCTTTGGTACCTATGCTTATCTAAATGCCACTGCTATCAGGGGAAATAAATACCGCTGGAGTCCAGCAGCTTATTTAAGCAATGCCAATATACCCAACCCACGGGCTACGGGTTATGTACCTATTACTTATGTGGTAGAAGTGACCGACCCGTATGGCTGTGGCTTCAAAAATTATGATACCGTAAAACTGACAGTCCGGCCCAAAGTAAGGGCCTATGCCGGGCAGGATACTACTGCCACCTTAGGGCTACCAGTGCAATTATTTGGTTGCTGCATGGATATTTATCAATGGGAACCGGCTACTGTTTTTGAAAACGATACTGCCCGCAACCCTATCGGGCATTTTCCTCCGGGCAATACGCAAATAATAATGACAACCACTACACCGGAAGGCTGCGAGGGCCGGGATACGGTATTGGTAAAAGGCTACGTTGGCCCTACTTACTATGTACCATCGGGCTTTACGCCTAACGGCGATGGCCGCAACGATGTGCTGCGCCCCATTCCGGTAGGCATTGTAGAAACCTATTACTTCAGCGTGTATAACCGCTATGGCCAGATGCTATATACTACTAAAACCTTTATGGAAGGTTGGGATGGTCGCTGGAAAGGCGAACTGCAACCTGAAGCCGCTTACATCTGGATGGTGCGAGGAAAAGGTATTGATGGAAAGATAGTTGAGCAGAAAGGAACGGTAGTGTTGATGAAGTAAAAAGCTGCCGCCCCCATCTATTCTCCCCGTTGGGGGAGGATAGATAGAGAGAATGAAGCGAAGACTTATACGAAGAAAAAGCAAAAATTAAAAATTTTACGGTTTTGCTCCTCCCTTGTTGGGGGAGGTTGGGTGGGGGCATACATTTGCCGCTTATGATTGATGTAATTCTTGGCCTCCAGTGGGGCGACGAAGGAAAAGGAAAAATTGTTGATTATTTTGCTCCGCAGTACGATATAATTGCTCGTTTTCAGGGCGGGCCAAATGCTGGCCATACCCTTTATGTAGGCGGCGAAAAAGTGGTATTGCACCAAATACCTTCCGGTGCTTTTCATCCGCATACTATCAACCTTATTGGTAGCGGTGTAGTGCTGGATGCCGTTACCCTAAAAAAAGAATGTGAGAAGGTAGAATCATTTGGGGTTGATGTAAAAAAGAACCTGTACATCTCCGAACGTACCCATCTTATACTGCCTACGCACCGGGCACTCGACAAAGCCAGCGAAAGCCAGAAAGGAGACAATAAAATTGGCTCAACGCTAAAAGGCATTGGCCCGGCCTATATGGATAAAACCGGACGCAACGGCCTCAGAGTGGGTGATATTCTGGATAAAAGTTTTACGACCAACTACATCAAGCTTCGCCTGAAACACCAGCGGCTGCTGGACAATTTTAATTTCTCAGAAGAGATCAGTGCCTGGGAGGAAGAATTTTTCGATGCTATTGATTTCCTAAAAAGTCTGAACATTGTAAATGGTGAATATTTCATCAACAATCAATTGAATCGAGGCAAAAAAGTGCTGGCTGAGGGTGCCCAAGGCAGCATGTTGGATATTGATTTTGGAACATTTCCATTTGTTACCAGCAGCAGTACCATTACAGCAGGCGTATGTAGCGGTTTGGGCGTAGCCCCACAAAAAATTAGGGACGTATTTGGTGTGGCAAAAGCGTATTGCACTCGTGTAGGTGGTGGCCCCTTCCCTACCGAACTGGATAACGAAATGGGTGAAGCCCTACGTAAAGCAGGTAGCGAGTTTGGTGCAACTACCGGCAGGCCACGCCGCTGCGGCTGGATGGATCTGGTAGCGCTAAAATTTGCCTGCATGGTAAACGGTGTTACCAAACTCATCATTACTAAAGCTGATATACTCGATACTTTTACGCCGCTACAGGCGGGTGTGGCTTATACCATCAATGGCAAGCAAACTACTGAAGTACCTTTTCAAATGACAAGGGTTGCTATGCAGCCGGTGTATCAGTCGTTCGATGGGTGGAGTATGCCAACCTCCAAAATAAAGGCCGCCAGTGCCCTGCCAGTAGCCATGACAGAATATTTCAAATTTTTAACCGAGTACACCGGGACGCCAGTTTCGTATGTAAGTAACGGACCAGGCCGGGATCAGATTATAGCGCTCTGATGAGCCATCTTAAAATTTCTTTTATTTTTTCGTACCCCTTTATTACAAGTAACCAATTACCGCAACAAGTTCTATAGAAAAAAATTATGCTCTATAGTTGGCTATTGCCTGATTTTTGAAATAAAAATCTGATAACACCAAGATATTTCTATTAAAAAAGGCTTTTGAAATTTTACAGTTATTAATTGAAATTAAACACAATTAAAAACTTGAAATATTGAATAAAATTTTTTGGAGAAATAAAAAACGGGTTGAATTTTTACACTGATAACAATCTTTGATTATGGCAGTTAAAAAAGATACGGGTAAAACTCCTACCCCTAAAAAAGAAGAAACGAAAAGTGCAAATCCATCTCCTAAATCCAAAAAGAAAACGGAAGAGGAGGATGATGATTTAGAGGATGAAGAAGATGTGAAGCCAGCTAAGGCAAAGGCTCCATCTAAAGCTGCATCTAAAAAAGCAAAAAAGGATGAGGATGATGAAGAAGACGATGAGGACGAAGATGAGGATGATGATGTAGTGCCTAAGAAAAAATCGGCCACCAAAGCTGCTTCCAAGAAAGCAAAGAAGAGTGACGATGATGAGGAAGAAGACGACGAGGAAGAAGAAGAGGAAGCAAAAGATGACTGGGAGAAAGGCGAAGATGACGACGATTGGGATCCTGACTTCGACGAGTTCGATTTACCGAAGTCAAAAGCTAAAAAGAGCAGTAGTAGCTCGGCCCCTAAAAAAGGTGCTGATGATGATGACGATTTTAAAGTAGACGATGAATTTAGCGACTTGTTTGGCGACAAAAAAGGGGGCAGCGACTATGATGATGACGATGATGATTTTTAGCTGATGCCGGTTCCTAAGCGTCTTACACAAGCATTTGCAGTAACAGATTCAAAACAAATGAAAGCACAACTGCTGGCCTGGGCTTCCGGGTACAGCAGTTGTGCTTTTTTTGATAATCACCAGTATTCATCTGACCTGCATACGTATGAATGCCTGGTGGCAGCAGGTGCTTACCGCACAGTAGCAGCCAACGCAGGCGAGGAAGCACTAAAGCAATTACAAAATTTTATTGATGATCATTCCGGCGACTGGTTGTTTGGCCACCTGAGCTACGATTTGAAAATTGAAACGGAAGCTTCTATCACTTCCAGTCGAGTAGCTCAAAAGGGTTTTGCTGATGTACAGTTTTTTGTGCCCGAAATAGTAATACGGTTGCAGGAAACAACAGTTATTATTGAAAGCCTTCTCATTTCCCCTGAAGCCGTATGGCAAAAGGTATTTGCAACAGTATTAGCAACAGATGATAAATCGGCAGGTGTCATATTGCAACCGCTCCTGAATCATAGTGAGTACCTACAAATTGTAAGGAAATTACAGCAACACATTTTACGGGGCGACTGTTATGAAATTAATTTTTGCCTGCCCTTTACAGCCGAAAAGGTGACTTTACAGCCAGTGCCTGTTTTCGAAGCACTTTGCCGAGTATCGCCTATGCCTTTTTCCTCTTTTTACCGGCAACAACAGCAGTACCTGCTGTGTGCCAGTCCCGAACGTTTTTTGCAGAAAAAAGGAAGCCGTATTTTTTCGCAGCCGATGAAAGGTACCGCTGCCCGACACGCTGAAGCAGCACAGGATGCCACGCAAAAACGAGCCCTGCAAACCAGCCAGAAAGAACGAAGCGAAAATGTAATGATAGCCGACCTGGTACGTAACGACCTGAGCAAGATTTGCCAGGAAGGCACCGTGCATGCCGACGAACTATTTGGTATTCAAACGTACCCGCAGGTGTATCAGATGGTTTCTAC
>CAXTDG010000228.1:0-7454 GCA_964242675.1 uncultured Chitinophagaceae bacterium | reverse complement strand
CTGCTACGCCATCCTTTACCAAAGCAAGCGCCGCTGCTTCTGAGGCACGGGGTACCGCCGGGGCTGCATCCTCTTCGGTAACTAAATCTCCCTGGCTGGCTTTTAAACCTAGCGTACCAGCCGTAACAATAAAAGGCCGGTTGGTACCTGCCAGTGCAGCGCCAATGGCTTCAATGGCTTCCTTATCGGTTTGTGCAGCGGCCATATACTGTGAGAAGTCGTGAATGAAAGCGGTATGAATAACACCTTCTGCATCGGCTGCTCCTTTTTTCAGGCTGTCTAAATCCAGGCTTCCCCGTAGCACTTCAGCACCCGCTTCGATAAGCTTTTGGGCCGAAGCGTCTGAACGGGCCAGGCCTACTACCTGGTGTCCGGCACTTAGTAATTCCTTTACAATGGCGGAGCCAACAAAACCGGAGGCTCCGGTAACAAATACTCGCATAGCTTGTTGTTTTTAAAATGATTGATAGGTGTGGCAAATTGCTTTGCCGGTGATGGCTTTGAAAACCAGCACAAAGTTTCAGCCAATGCGGCGTGCAAAACGAGGGCATTTGACACCATTTTTTAAATACCATTCGTATCAGCTATACCCTGAAATAAAGGTTACCGACTTCTTTTTATATGCTTCTTACTTTTGACCCGATGTTTGAAAATTTTGAAAAATATATTTTAGCGAAAGCGCCTCTCACAGCCGAGGAATTAGCACAACTGCGTTCGCAGGCAGTGGTAAAAAAAATATACAAAAGGCAGTTCCTTTTGCAGGAAGGCGAAGTATGCCGACACAAAATTTTTGTGGTAAAAGGATTGCTGAGGGCCTACCGCCTGGCAGATGATGGTGTTGAGCACATTATGCGGTTTGCCCCGGAAAATGGCTGGATGATTGACCATGAAAGCTATAGCCGACAACAGCCTTCCCAGTATTATATCGAGGCTATGGAAGATACCCAGGTAATTGCGTGGACAAGAGATAGCATGAATGAATTATTTGAATCAATCCCCGCCTTTAAACTGTTTTCTGAGCAGATAAAAGAGCAGAGTATTAACGACAGCCAGCAACGTATTCTCATCAACATTAGCTATACGGCTGAGGAAAAGTATAAAGCGTTTATCCAGTCCTTACCAGAAGTGTTTAGCCGGGTGCCGCTACACATGGTAGCCTCTTACTTAGGCGTATCGAGGGAAACGCTGAGCCGTATTCGTCATGCACAAGCCAGCCGACAGAAAAGCTCCAGTATTCGTTGATGCTACAATTAACTCTTCCTAACCAGTGCTATTTGTTCAGCACCTTCAGCTTGATGTTTTTGTAGAACACTTTATTGCCATGATCCTGCAATAAAATGCGGCCACTGCTCACCAATCCAAAACCTGGAATATCTTTAAACTTACTATCAGCTACCGAGGCTTTAAAGTCATTGCTGCCCCGTTCGTACTCCAGGACTTTTACGCCATTTAGCCAGTGTTCTACATGGCTGCCTTTGCTTACAATGCGGGCCGTATTCCACTGACCAATCGGGTTTACTTTTTTGTCTTTACAGGCAGGTATCAGGTCGTACAAAGAGCCAACGGTACGGTTGCCATCTTTACCCAGTTTGGCATCGGGGTGGCGCTCATCGTCCAGCACCTGGAACTCCAGCCCAATGGCCGATTTAGGATTAGCAGGTGCCTTTTGCGCCGGGTCAACGAAATACTTAATGCCGCTGTTAGCGCCTTCGGTAATTTTAAAATCTACAATTAGTTCAAAGTTGGAGTAGGTGTCTTTTGTTACAATATCACCACCATTGGTAGACTCATTGCCGTTAGAAGATTCAACCATCAACTCACCCCCTTCTACTTTCCAGCCTTTGGCGGGGAAGCTATCCAGAAAAGCGCCCTTCCAGCCGGTGGTTGTTTTGCCATCGAACAACAGTTGCCAGCCAGCCTTCTTCTCTTTTACAGAAAGCTGGTTGTCCTGTGCCCTTAGTAGCCCACAGAGCATACTCGTAAAAAGGCATACCGCCAGGCGAAGCATCGTTTTTTTCATATGGATATCCGTTTTAGAAATGAATTTATTAGTTATATTATCTTTCTGTTCCCAACTTAAGAAAGGGAGCCACAAAATATCGTTTTTCTAACACAGTTCTATTTTAACTCCTGCCAACCCGTCCTGAAAAACAGATTGGCTTTATAGTTGTGTTTTATCCTCAAAATATTATTACTATGTCAAGCGAAAAAGCAATTCTAGCCGGTGGCTGTTTTTGGGGAATGGAAGAGTTGATAAGAGAATTACCGGGCGTTACCTCAACGAGAGTTGGCTATACCGGTGGCGAAGTAAAAAACGCTACTTACCGCAACCATGGTACCCATGCCGAAGCCATTGCTATTACCTTTAATCCGGAAGAGATGTCGTACCGCAAGCTGCTGGAATTTTTCTTCCAGATACACAACCCTACTACTAAAAACAGGCAGGGCAACGATATGGGTACTTCCTACCGGTCGGCCATCTACTACGGAAATGAAGAACAAAAGGCTACCGCAGAATCATTGATAAAAGAAATGGATGCCTCTGGTGTGTGGCCGGGGAAAATTGTAACGGAAGTGGCTCCTGTAGCCGATTTTTGGGATGCTGAAGAAGAACATCAGGCTTACCTGCAAAAACATCCTAATGGTTATACCTGCCATTATGTTCGGCCCAACTGGCAATTGCCTGAACTAAAGGAAGCTTAACCTTTCTTAAAGACAAATTTTATTGGCCCCGCTACTCATTGTGTAGCGGGGCTTTTTCTATGAAGTTAGTAAGCGTTCTTTTTATGCGCCTGTTTTACTGAGCCAACTACCAGGCATAGCCCCGCCTGAAACACAACCAAAGCTAGGGTACCATACCAAAACCATTTTCCACCTTTTGCTTTCACAGTTCCGGCATCAACAGACATAGACAAACCGGCACCAGTGAGTAACAACCCACCTACCGCTTGCAGCGACTCTTTTAGGTTATCAGCTTTATTATTGTTGGCTTTTGCATTCATGGTAAAATATTTTCGCCAAACCTTCTAAATTGATGCCGTGTTTAGCAGCATTATGCTTTATGCTGAAATATTGGTTGCTATAGTATTAGGGGTAGGAAAAAAGGTTACAAGCTTTAATTAGTATTGCTATTAATTAGCCCTGTAACTTTCGGAGGCATTTAAGTGCTGATTGAACCAACACTCAAAAATTGTAGTGCAATTATTAGTATCACCTAATCTATGACTTCATCAAACAGCATACAGGTTTTTGAGTTTGAAAAACTTTATTACGATGAAGAAACCTCTTTCAAAAAAAGACATTGGGAAGCGTTGTGCCATTACCTGCAAAGTGTAAATAAGCATACTAATAAACCGGTGCCCTATTTTCAAATTATCCACAAAGGAATTCAGTTCACCAACTACGTTGGCGTTATTCAGGCGGGCAATCTTACCATAGAAATATTACCCAAAATTGACAAGCTGACGAGGGTAACTCCACAGCCCGAAAGCAAACAGCAGTGGCACCAGGCTCTTGTGCAAATGCTGGCTGAGTGCAGGTTTCTGAATGTTACCCAATCAAACTATGCCAACCTTAGCTTGCTCAGTCTTTCTCTCCTCGATATCTACCTGTCGCTATTGCTTACAGAAGCGGAGAAACTTTTACATGAAGGACTTTTGAAAAAATATACGCAAAAGGAAGGCAATCAAAAAGCATTAAAGGGTCAGTTGCTGCTGCATAAGCAGGTACAATATAACAGCATTCACACAGAACGGATGTACACCCGCAGCACAACCTACGCCGCCGATAATATATTCAACCAAATTCTGTACAAAGCGGTACAGCTAGTGTATCGTATTAGCAAAGATGAAGCGCTGGTTGATAGAGCAGGCAGCTTATTGTTACAATTCCCGCCAGTACATTCTATTGCCATTACAGCAGCCATTTTTAGCCAACTGAGTTACAACCGTAAAACCAGCCGCTACCAGGAAGCCATGCTATTATCGAAAATGCTTTTGCTTTCCTACCGGCCCAATATTACCAGCGGCACAGCACATACTATTGCCATTGTGTTCGATATGAACAGGCTTTGGGAAGAATGGGTATTCTGGCGGCTAAAGAAAGAAGAAGACACATTTGGAATAACAGTACAGCGGCAACAGTCGACTGCTTTTTGGGAGGCAGTACACTTAGCTAACCCCAAAACCATTCGGCCAGATGTGGTGATTAAAAAAGGTGACAAGACAATCATATTGGACACGAAATGGAAACTGCTGGAAAATGGCACACCTGCTGATGATGACCTGAAGCAATTATTTGTGTACAATCTGTACTGGCAATGCGAAGAAAGTGTTTTGCTCTACCCGGCAAATACAGAAAAAGCTCCGGTTTCGGGCCACTACAAATCGTTTCCCAGCCTGGGCCAAACAGTTTGTAAATGCTTGGCGCTTTCGCAATCTGTATTCAATGATGCAGGTAAATTAAATCCCTTTTTTGGGCAGAAAGTTTTACAGAAAATACTGGCTAAATAATATCTAACCGATTGAGCTGCAAGGAAAGTTTATTAATAAGTCCACGATGAATCTGAAAGCTTATTTCCCTATACAAAACTTACTGAAGATAAAATCCAGTTGATCTTCATGCGTAACTTGTCCGGTGATGGTGCCTAAATGATGCAGGCAGGTACGAATGTCTAAAGCCAGTAAATCGCCGGGCAAACTGGACTCCATACTGGCCTGAATTTCGTTCAGGCTCTCCGCTACTTTCAGTAGTGCATTGTAGTGGCGGGTGTTGGTTACAATGGTATTTTCGGTATTGATTTGTTCGCCAATCGCTTTTCCGTATAAAGCTTCTTTTAGTGTCTCAATACCTTTGCCATGCTTTGCTGAAATATGAATGCTATCTACCGCATCAATCACCGCTTCTGTATCGTTCAGGTAATTACCCCAGGCTTCATCGTATTTGTTATAGACCTGTAGTATTTTGCCTTCATACGGCTTCAGCCATTCTTCATTTTCGGTTTCACTTTCATCTGTTATATCCTGAAGGTAAATGATGATATCAGCTTTTGCGGCATTGGTTTTTGAGCGTTCAATACCAATGTCTTCAATCACATCGCCTTTACTGCTACGAATACCCGCTGTGTCTATCAATCGAAATAGGATACTATTAATATTTAGCGTTTCTTCTATCGTATCTCTGGTAGTTCCGGGGATATCGCTTACAATGGCCCGTTCTTCATTCAGCAGTGCGTTTAACAAAGTGCTTTTACCTGCATTGGGCTTGCCAATAATAGCTACCTGAATCCCTTGCTTGATAGCATTTCCCAATTTGAAAGACTGTAGCAGTTGCATAACCGTTTGATGAATTCGGCTAATTAAGTTTTTAAATTCGGTTCGGTCTGCAAACTCTACATCTTCCCCGCTGAAATCCAGTTCCAGTTCTATCAAAGCGCTAAAGCGAATGAGTTCCTCCCGAAGCAAAAGCAGGTCTTTACTAAAGCCGCCCCGCAGGTGTTGTAAGGCAGTTTGTTGAGCCGCCGCCGTGTTGGCAGCAATAATATCAGCCACACTTTCCGCTTGTGCTAAGTCCATTTTCCCATTGAGAAATGCCCGTTGTGTAAATTCTCCGGGCTTGGCCAGCCTTGCACCATTTTGCAGACAGGCTTGTAGCACTTGTTCCAGCACATAAGGGCTGCCGTGGCAGGTTATTTCAACTACATCTTCGCCGGTAAAACTGCGTGGATTTTTATATAGAGAAACTACCACTTCGTCCAGCAACGCTTCTTCATTTTGTAAATAGCCTACATGCAATGTGTGAGAGGGTTGTGACGAAAGGTCTTTGGCTGGAAATAAATTATTAGCAATACTAATAGCGCTTTCACCACTTAGCCGTATGATGCCTAATGCTCCCACGCCAGCCGGGGTTGCAATAGCTGCTATGGTATCATTCCACTCCGAAAAGGTATTGTTCAATCTAAAAAATTAAGCAACGAATTTATGCAATGCTCGCAGGCTTATTTGGTTATGCCATAAAACAAAAAACCCTGTTGCAAAAACAACAGGGCTTGTAAAATCTTCAAATGCTAGGTTACTGTAATTGGAAAGTAACATTCTGCACAAAACGATAAGTTACTTTACGACCATTTTGCTCTGCAGGTACCCATTTAGGTCCTTTCTTAATAACCCGCATTGCTTCTTCGGCCAAACCTTCTCCAGGGTTATTCAGTGCTTGTACTTCGGTAATGTTACCATCTTTATCCACTACCATTTGTACCCGTACAACACCTTGTGTACCGTTTTCCTGGGCAGCTTCCGGATATTGTAAGTTCCGCTCCAGATAACGACGCCAGCCATCCAATCCACCAGGGAAAGAGGCGGCAACTTCCACTTTCGTAAATACCTGGTCGTAGTCCGTTACATCTTGCTTAGGCGCTACAACAGCTGTACCAGTACCACTTTCTGTAGGTGGAGCTACAATACCCTCGTCTTTTACACCTTCCTGATTGATAGTACCAATCTGAGCAGTTTCAAGTTTTTCCTGCTCTGGTGGCTTTTCGTCCTCTTTTACATCCTTATCAGGTGTAATTACCGGAGGGGTAAATTTAGCCATTTCCACTTTGGGTGGTGGCGCTGGCTGCGGTGGCGGAGGTGGCGGTGGAATGTCCGGCTTTTTCTCCTGCTTTACCTCTTCCAGCTGTACCTCGCTTTCTACTGCCAAATCTTTTGGTCCTTTTTTGTTCAGCGCATTAGCCAATACTGAACCAAAAAAAAGCAACAGAAATATAGCAGCAGTAGTAGCAATAGCGATAAGAATACGCTTATTGTATGTTTTGCGTAACTCATAAGCACCGTATTCTTTGTTTCTTCCCTCGAAGATGATGTCCAGAATGTCAGCGTTGAGAATTTTGTTTGCTTCCATTTTTTATGCTTTACAAGTTAAGATGCTACACAGGAAATATTTCCATACGTAGTCTCCAAATTTTTATTTAGCTGGTGCAGCTCCGCTACCTTCTGTAGCTTTTATCAGTTGCATTTCAGAATCGGCAATATCAACCATTGCATAACGCTTAATTACGTTGATATTCATTTCATCCAGTACATCCACTACATCTTTAAAGGTAGCATCTGCATCCGGTTTAATTACGATTACCAGATCTTCTGGGTTTGTATTTCTTTTTTTATCAAGAATTACGTTGCGTAGCCCCTGAAAATTAGTGCTTTTGAAATTTCCACCATCTGTTGCTAAAATACCTTCGTAGTAATACACTGTCCGGTTTTTACCCAACATCAGCCTTAGAGCACCTGATTCTTTTGCTTTATTTTGTTCTTCCGGCTTATCTGTATCCTTTGGCAGGTTCAGCTTCATGGCTGAGGGCTGACTCATAGTTGTGGTAAATACAAAAAATGTAATAAGCAGGAATCCCAGGTCAACCATAGGTGTAAGATCCACCCGGGTTGACATTTTTTTACCTT
>CAXTDG010000227.1:0-7479 GCA_964242675.1 uncultured Chitinophagaceae bacterium | reverse complement strand
CCTTCTATCTGGCCCAGGTCGTTCGTCATTTTGCTCATCAGGTCGCCCTTGCGTTGGTCGTTGAAGTAGCCAATAGGCAGGTCCAGTATTTTCTGGAACATCCGCTTCCGCATATCATTTAGAATATTAGTGCGGATAGGCGTAAGGTAATACATGCTCAGGTACAGAAACCCATTCTTCAGTATCACTGATAGCATCACAATAATGCAGATTAACCCTAATGCTTTTATGTCGCCATCAGGCTGTCTAATCAGTTCATACAACCAGCCTTTTAGTGCATTTACCGGATTCAAGTGCGATAGGGTGCCGCTACCTGTACCCAAGTTATTCATTGCAGCTTCATTTTTGAAAAGCAGCAGCAAAAACGGGCTGAGCAATCCCAGCGACAGCACTGAAAAGATGGAAGAAAGAATATTAAAACTAAAATAAGCGCTCACCAGCCGTTTGTAAGGCCAGATGTATTTGAAAACGATACGTAAATTTTTCATGCAAATGCCGGTGCCATAGCGGCGAACCGCTATACCGGTACCGCTTGCCGGGCCAAAGTAACTACATTTGATTCCAATAAAACGGTAAGACCATGCAAGAGAGTAAACGACAGAAGCAAGTGGCCGGCCTGCTAAACGAAGAATTAAGCGCTATTTTTCAAAAGATGGGCATCAATATCATGGACGGCGGTATGGTGTCCATTTCCAAAGTAACCATCACCCCCGACCTGTTTGATGCCAGGGTGTACCTCAGTTTTTTTCAGGTGGCGGATAATGAAGCCCTGCTGCAAAAAATAAAAGACCGGGCCTGGGAAATAAAGAGAGACCTCACCAGCCGAGTACGCAACCAGCTACGCAGCATGCCACAGCTCAGCTTTTATATTGATGATACGCTGGATTATGTATTCAAAATGGAAGAAGTTTTCAGAAAAATTCATGAAGAGGAACAAAAGCCCAAGAGCGAATAAGCAAACGGCAGCGAATGGTTTCGCTGCCGTTTTAGTTTCAATACAAAAATCATTTTGGCGCCCCCTATCGGGCCGGGCTATCCGTTCCAAGTCCTCGGCGGCGTGGTTACAACGTTTCGTTTCTTCTATTTTCATCTGCCGCCTGTGGGCTTTTCACTACTATCCCTGGCGCTTCTCTGTGCTACAGTTCTAATCAATTCATCTTAAAAATAATAGCGAAGAGTAAGTCCAGCCGTCACCTTATCATTTTTGCCAACAATAAAATTGTACTCCAGCCCCCAGTTATTGTATTGGCTAATGATTCCATACTTACGGGCTTTATACAACACCCCATTTTTTGAACTATCAGGTTCTGCAAAACTTGAAAACCTGCCAGTGCTTAATCCTAACCATACTTCTTTTCTGTTAGTACCCAGATTTTTCAGAAAGTAGCCGGTACTACTATTAATGTTATACAAGGTGGTAGTGTTGTCCTTTACGTCGGCAAAAAAATTAATTGCCCCTTCTACACCAAACTTATATTTCGGAGTGCCGTACCTGTTCGAAAACTGAAGCTCAAGATTCAGCCCAAGACCCGGCGAGAAACCATTATTCACCACCAAGCCATTGGCAGAACCAAATATGGCAAGCAGATCTCTTTTGCGGTTTGTCCGCTGGTTAATAGTGAAGCCGGTATCTGTAGCTGCTAGCGAAACAGTGGTGAATCTTCTTAAACTGGATGCATTAGCAGTAGCTTCCAAAACCGATTTTGAGCAATCTACCTTTGCCAATTCATCCAGCGCTTCCAACGACGGCACATAAATGTGGTAAGTATAATTTTTTGTAAGATCGTAAATAGTGTAGTGAAATGGTGGCAGGTTGCTATTGAAGGCGGTGATTTCCGCTTTTATATCTACCGGGGCCGTTTCATCTGGTATAGCTTTCAGCCGACGCCGACCATCAGCCCCGGCGAGGTAAATGATGTTTTTTGCCGTGGCCGGGAAGTCTTTATCCTTTGCGGATTCCTGGTAATCCTGAATAAACTTGTTTTTTAAGATCTGCAGGTTATTCTCTTTCATCAGCTTTTCTATATTCCTGCCTACCAACACAATTTTGCAACCGGCAAATGGAGTGATGTATACACTATCCAATTCTTTTATTTCCTTGTCCTGGGCCAGTAAGGGTAAGGTATGGGCAAGGCAAAGCCCTAACGCCAAAAGCGTTTTCATTTTCATGTTGGTATATTTTAGGGAATTATAAAGCTTGTTTTAGTTGCAGGCGGCGGGCGGGTGGCTCGTCGTCGTTCGTCTTTCTGTTAAATGGGGTGAGTTTAATACTAAAATGCTGGCGGGTAGAAGGCGAAAAGCCGGTATCTGTCGTCAGCACACCATCATTAAAATCCCGCTGGTAGATTCTTTTCTTAGCGGCTTTTGGTTTTTCAACTGGAGTAATGCTGGCCAAAACTGTTTCTGGTGATGCCGCAACTGTATCTTGTTTAATGATAGCATCAGGCGCTGAAAACATGGGCTCACTGCCCCGGTTCGTGTCTTCACGAACCGGAATGGCCACTGTTTTAGGTGGTAGTTGATAAGCAAGTTCCTCGTTGCTTTGTTTCGTGTCCCTACAAACCGGAATGGTTGTCGTTTTAGATAGTGGATGATAAGCAAGCGACTGCGATTCTTTATTATCAGGCAATAGCCTGTTTTCAACTACTTGTTGGTTTAGAAGAAAAGTTGGGCTAACAATATTTTGTATTGCCGCCACACCAACCTGACCCTCTCTACTGGTATTCATCCATACAAAACCAACTGCCAGCAACACAGCTGCTGCTACCGACCAACGTACCAGCAGCGGAACCCGTCGCTTTTTACCCGTAGGCAAGCCTGTTTCTACAATCTCCCATTTAGCCGAAAGGTTGGGCGTGTAGCCAGCGGGAAAATCCTGCAGGCTATTCAGTTTGTCGGCCAGTATTTTATTTTCCCAGCTTTCCATAACGGGATGATTGAGAGGATTGAAGTAAAATTTTTAATCGTGTTTTTGCCTTGCTGAACTGGCTCTTACTGGTGTTTTCTGTAATGCCCAGCAGGCTAGCAATTTCGGCGTGGCTATAGCCATCCACCGCAAACAGGTTGAACACCGTACGATAACCTGCGGGTAATTGCATCACCAAAGCAGCTAGTTCTTCCGCATCTATTTTCAGCAATACTTCCGATGGTAGCGCCACTTCCATAGCGGCATCTTCAGTGTACAGCATCAGGTTTTTCTTTTTCCGCAGGTGCATCAGGCATTCGTTTACCATAATGCGGCGCAGCCAGCTTTGCACACTGCCTTCACCATCGTACCGAAACTGTGGCAGGCTCTGAAATGCCTTTACAAAACCCTTCATGGTGCAGTCTTCCGCATCTTCGTTTTGGCCTGTGTACCTAAGACATACCCGAAACATAGGTGCAAACGACTGCTCAAAAAAAGCTTTCTGTGCCGCCCGGTCGCCATAGGCACATTTTGTAATAAAAGCTTTGTCGAAGGGTAGCATGGTTGTTTACTCAAATGCAGTTTTATTAACGAAAGTTGCCTGCAAATAAAAAAGGCAGAAAATAAATTTTGCCTTGCTACTTATCAAGTCTTTTTACGAGTAGAAATTTAATTCCGGAAATTACGTACGCTGTTTCCGGAAACAAGTTTGCTTATTGCCAATCACCTGTTGCCTATTTGAATTATATCGGTTCTACCTTGTTTCGTTTTCTTGTAAGGGCGTATAACCCGGCGGTGGCAACCGCTATCACTAGTCCGGTGGCTACCGATTTTTTGTTGGGATCACTGGCTTTACTCCAGCCACCATGAGCACTGGTACCGTAGTCAACCGGTTGTAGCACATTGCCGCTGCTGGCAGGCGTTGGGGTAGCATTTTTTAAATACGTTTCAATTACTTTAGAAGCAATTCCTGCCACAAGGCCTGGTACCAATACACCACCCAGTCGCATCAATGGAGCAGCCCAGCCAATCATTTTTCCCCGACGGGGTTGTACTGCTACCTCTACCATAGCTGCTGCTACTTTTACCGGGTCAAAAACGGGTGGGGCGGGTTTCAGATATTTACCAGTATAGTTAGCGGCATGTTGAGTACCTGGGGTATCCAAAAATGCTGGATATAAATCGCACACATAAATATTTGGCCAAGCCCGTAACTCACCGTTTAGGGCTTCAAAAAATCCTTTAATACCAAACTTTGAAGCAGAGTATGCCGCACCGTATGGCACCGGTACCCAGGCACCTACCGAAATGTTGTTGATAAGGATTCCTGCTTTCTGCTGCTTGAAATAAGGTAGCACGGCATAGGCTCCATGCATATAGCCCATTAGGTTAGTACGAATTACCTGTTCGCTTATTTCAATGGGTGTTTCATCGAAAGCTCCTGCGGCTAACACACCTGCGTTATTTACCCATATATCTATACGGCCACCAAACTGCTGTGCTGAAGCGGCAAGGGCTTGTACGGCTTTTGCATCACCTGTATCGGTGGTTACAACCTGCACGGCAGCGCCCAACTCCCGGCATTCGGTAGCCAGTTCTTCCAGTGCATCGGTGCGGCGGGCAGCTAGCACCAGCCGGGTTTCGTACCCTGCAAAAGCAGTGGCAGCAGCCCGGCCTACGCCGCTACTAGCACCGGTGATGACAATTGTTTTTCCTTTGAGGTTATGTTTAGCAAGTAGTTCCTTCGATGCAGCATTCATGGTAAATACATTTTGAAAGCAATATGAAAAGAATTGTGCCGGAGTATGGAAATGGAGCAACAGGCAACGGGTAAAAGGCAATAAGCAATTGGCAATAAGAGCAGTAAAATTCAATAATTATAGCTTAAAGGTTGCTTGACTTTCATGCATTGCCGGTTGCTGATTGCTCTTTGCTCATTGCCTGTTATTTCTTTTAAAAATAATTTGGTGCTGTAAATAAAATGCTATTACCTTTTCGCTAACAAATTTTTATGATCTAAAAGACCAAACTGTATGAAGAAAATACTTTTACCTATTGCTTTAATAGCTGCATTTACCACCGCTCGTTCTCAATCGCAAAAAGCGTTTGCCCTTACAGATGCTAACAAAGGTGGCTACCAATGGAACCAGATTCGCCAGGTAGATTTAAGCACCGGCCAGGTAGGCGATTTACTTTTTAATGGTAATACCATGGTGGTTCGGCAGATGAATGGTATGGAAGTGCATACGCCATCGCTTAACCAAAGTGCCACGCTGGCTTACGATAAAAAGAATGACCGCCTGTATTTTGCTCCCATGTTTACACCGGGCAGCCTTCGCTACCTGAACTTAAAAGATAACAGCAGCAACGAAATTACGTTTGCCCAGGCCCCTACTGCTTTTGGCCAAGATCCGGAAGCTAATAACTTCACCCGCATGGTGATTGGTGCCGATGGAAATGGATATGCTATTTCTAACGATGGCAATACTTTTATCCGCTTTGGCACCGGTAAAAAAAATGATGTTGAAAACCTGGGCAGCCTGATCGACGATGAAAAAAATGGTGGTGTTTCCATCCACAACAAGTGCAGTAGCTGGGGTGGCGATATGATCGCCGATGCTTATGGTAGCCTGTACATCGTTAGCATTCGCCAGAATGTTTTTAAAGTAAATCCTGCTACCCGTGTAGCTACACTGTTGGGCCAGATTCAGGGCCTGCCTGCTGACTTTACCTGCAACGGTGCTGCTGTAAATGCAGAAGGTAAAGTGGTACTGAGCAGTGCTGTATTTACCAAAAGCTATTTTACGGTTGATCTGAAAACGCTGCGGGCCGAGCCACTTGCCGGAACTGATGTGTACAATGCTAGTGATCTTGCTACCAGCAATTTGTATCTGCAAGCCGAAGTGGATAGCAAATTGAACAAGTCTATTGTAACGGAACCTAAAGCAGTAGGCAACGATAAAATTTCCGTTTACCCTAACCCGGTAACCGATAGCCGTATCGTAGTTTCATTTGACAAAGTTGGCGCAGGTGTTTATACCATTGACCTGACCGACCAGGCTGCTAAAGTGGTAGCCCGCCGCCAGGTAACCATCAATGCCAAAGGACAGACTTCCGTAATGAATGCCGAAAGCAAACTGGCTAAAGGCATGTACTTTATTAAAGTAACGGATGCTGCCAGCCGCCAAGTGTTCAGCAGCCCGGTTATTGTACAATAATCTGTCTCTGTAAATCATTTCATTCCGGTTCGTGTTTTCACGAACCGGTTTTTTTTAACCAATCTATACAAAGGGTTGCACACAACTGTGTAACTCTTTTTTTGTTGTACGTAAGTTTGTAAAAAATAGAAGGAACAGAACTGTGCAGGATATAGAACCATACTACCGTTGGCGGGATTTGTACATAAGCGAAGAAGACCCGAACAGCCCCTTCTTTGGGCAGACTTATAGCGAGTTTGAGTACAGCACCACCATTTACAATTTTTACATTCATCCGCAGTGGGATGATATGGGCAGCCGTACGCTTTTTCTAAAAATCATTTATGCTGATTATGAACGAGGCTTTTGCATTATTGAATTACTGGGCGAATGGAATGACGCCATTGAAAACGACATCATGACTCTGCGGCGGGAAATAACCGACAACCTACAGGATAAAGGCATTGTAAAATTTATCCTGATAGCCGAAAATGTACTCAACTTTCATAGCAGCGAACGGGACTACTACGAAGAATGGTACGAAAACGTAACCGATGCCAACGGCTGGATTGTGTGCATCAATATGCCCGATGCTACCCAGCATGATTTTAAAAAACTACGCCTCAACCGCTATGTAGAATTGATGAATTTACCCGAGTGGCGCCGCTACCGGCCCGATGTGCTGTTTGACATGATAGACCAAAAAATAATGATGCGGCTGGAGTAAGGCGGGTTATAACAGTATCACTTTTACCCTTGTAAAAATGGATTACTCATTTTCTCTTTTCCAATTGTGGTGGCTGGCCCATGACCCGAATAAACCACCGTTTCATCTGGCAGCGTTAGCACTTCGCTTTTAATGCGTTCAATCAGCGTAGCATGATTACCACCGGGTAAGTCGTTACGGCAACAGCTACAAGCAAACAGCGTATCACCTGCTATTACAAAACCTTGTGCCGAGCAATAAAAGCATACATGCCCCGGTGAGTGGCCGGGTACGTACAGCACTTTCAATTCGTTATCGCCTAATCGGATGGTTTGCTCTTCCTGCAAGTACTCCACTGGTCCGGCATAATTGGTAAAAGGCACACCCCACATTTCTCCAGCCATCTCAGCCCGGTCCATTACCATTTGTTCATTTTGATGAAAATGAGGAATGAGATTCCAGGTTTCGGCTACCCATTTTTCGCCAAATACATGATCGATATGGCAGTGCGTATTAAGTAGCAGTTTTAGCTGCAATCCGCTTTGCTCGATGAAGTCCTTTATTTTAGCTTTTTCGTAGCTTTCATGGGTGCCGGGATCAATAATAATAGCCTCCCGGTTTTCGTTCCATAATAGGTAAGTGTTTTCGGCCAGCGGGCTAAAGGTAAAAGC
>CAXTDG010000226.1:0-7487 GCA_964242675.1 uncultured Chitinophagaceae bacterium | reverse complement strand
TTCCTAAAGCGATCATCACTCCCTAACAACCCAGCCCACCAGGCCATCTGGTGGGCGTTTTTGATTATGGCAGACTGCAAATTATATAACAAAACAACATCAAGGTTTGTACTTTTATTGTTGGTTCCCTAAAAGTGAAAACTAAAATGTAGATAGAAAGAAGCTTATCCCGCACAGGTAAGCTTTTTTATGTCCCTTTCCTTTTATTGGCTCGGCCGCAGCTTAGCCGCAAAAAAAATTTTTGCAGGCACTTAACCCTAAAGACTCTACTTACTACCGACTTGGGACAGCTGCTACTGCTGGCCATCGGCATTTGGCTGTGTGGTTTTTGGGGTAGTTTTATAGTAGGTGCCAGCTGCCCGCTACTACTTTTTATTGTATCAAGCAAAGCCGCATTTGCCAGAACAATAATTCGATAGATAAGTACATGAAAGACCAATTGGTTAATTCCTAAATCTTACAATAGGACAAAATAGCTGCTTTATAGCGAAAAACTGTTAGCCAGCTATACGGCTACTATTACCAATGAAGTACGCACCGCTATACTGCTCTTACACTAGCCAACTTTGCCAACAACTGAGCTGGAGGCCATAATCACTCAGCTGTACGAATAAGTGTAGTGATGAGTCTATTATGCGATATCAATAATATCACCCAGGATAAACCGGAAGAAATAAAGCTGGATGTGCCGGATGATACCATTACTAGCGGCATAAATATCAATCCTAATTCAGTACAAAATCATCAGTTTACCGTGCAGTTTACTACGCCGTCATCAGACCAAGTACAAACTTGTTTGTATGACATAAGTGGAAAGCAGGTTCGGATTACTATTGTTAGTGTAATGCCACAAACTGGTAGCCGAATATTCATTCCACCTTCTAACTTGTCTGCTAATACTTACTTCATTGTAATGCAGAATGAAACAATTAGTTACCGGCAAACACTAACAATTGGCAGCAAATAGGATGCGTTATTTTTAGTGCAGTAGACATTCACAGTTTTCTTCAATTTAAAGCAGATTTTATGAGCATAAGGATTGCTATGCTACTGGTTGTCACTTCTTTTCAGTTCAAGAGTCAAACCAATTTGCGAAGAACCTACCAGCTCCTAGATACAGGTATGACAGTCACATTAACCATTCCGTCTGGTGCAAGGGTTAGTTCTTTTCTGCTGGAAACACCACAAGGAAAGGAAACACACATGGTTATTGGCCCGGGCAAGCAGGTTGAGGATACATTAGAACTTTGGGCCACCAGAATATACTATGCGCCTAAGAATGCAGTAGATCAGAATAAGTACCTTTTAAGGCTTGCTTCCATCGATGGGCAACTGAAAATGGATTTGGGCCAACTGGTGCCGTTTTAATACTCTACCCGATGAATGAATATATTTGCGGTGGAAAGTAATGATGTTAAGAAGAAATAATGAGTTAGGTAGCGGCATAAAAGAGAAACCTGGCCAAGTGCCGGGTTTTGTATGAAATTGAATGGAGAAACTTCTTCATCAATGCATTCCACCAAATCACTCCGTCTATTTATAAGCTGTGTTATAGTAGTGTATGCAATGTGCTAACATCTGTATGTGAAAAAAATCACTTTCCCGTGATTTTTCTTCTGTGATTCTTACCCCAACGAATCATTGCATCAAGAACCTCTTTCAGTGTTTCAGCATAGGGTGTTCCTGAATATTCAACTGTAACCGGCTTTGTGTTGCAAACGGTACGGCTGACTAGCTGATTCATCTCAAGTTCCTGTAATTCTTTTGATAATATTCGTGGCGAAATGCCCGAAGCTCTTGCCAGTTCTCCAAACCGCTTTGTCCCATTGTTTATTAAGATAGATAGAATCAACAGTTTCCATTTTCCATTTACCACATACAAAGTATCCTGGATGGCTGAATGAACATTTTCACAATCTATTTCTGCTTTATGCTTCATGTACTATTCTTTTTGTAACTACTATTCTTTTTGTAACAGGTTACAAACCTACGATACCGCTGTCTAACCTTTGCTATTCATTAAACTAATCGAAATGGAAACATTTAAAGACAAAGTAGTAGTTGTTACGGGAGGAAATAGTGGTATAGGGTACGCTACTGCCAAAGAATTTATAGAAAGAAATGCGAAGGTAGTTATCACCGGCAAACGTATAGAAGCTCTAGAAAAAGCGTCCAGGGAATTGGGAGCAATAGGAATACTATCAGACCAATCTAACTTACAGGACATTGCAAATTTAGCGACGGAAGTGAACAGTAGTTTTGGCAAAGTTGATGTATTGTTTATCAACGCTGGTATTGCCTTTTTTACACCTATTGAAGCCACATCAGAAAGTCAGTTTGACGCTATGATGGACATCAATTTTAAAGGCAGTTTTTTTACATTGCAAAAGTTCATCCCTTTACTCAATGAAGGGGCTTCCGTAATATTTTTAGCCACTGCCAATACCGCTTTTGCTATGCCGAATAGCTCGGTGTATTCAGCAAGTAAAGCTGCTTTAACACATTTGGCAAAAAGTGCAGCTATCGAACTCGCATCAAGAAAAATACGTGTCAATACTATTCATCCAGGACCTACCGAAACGGAAATGCAAGGGAAGTTTGGTATGGATGAAGCCACGCTTAGTACCATGAAAGAAGCCATTCTCAAACAGGTTCCCTTGGCAAAGATGGGTACACCGGCAGATGTAGCAAAAATGGCAATTTATCTTTCTGATAATACCGGAGCATCCTTTATCACAGGGGCAGAATTTTTTATAGATGGAGGAATGGCTATTTAATTATTAATCAATACTGACTACTATGGAATCGAAAACAAAAAATATACTTGGATGGACACTCAGTGGCATCGCCATTGCAATGCTCCTCGCCTCTGCTACTGATAAAATTCTGGGCAGTGAACATGCCTTGCAAATGACGGCGTCATTTGGTATTTCTGCAGCTACCTCTCGTGCATTGGGCATAATAGAATTGACATCTGCTTTGCTGTTTCTGTATAATCGCACGGCGTTATTGAGTTTGCTAATGTTATCCTCTTATCTGGGAGGAGCCATTGCTACACATCTACAACACCAGCAAAACATCCTTTTTCCAATGGCAATAGAAGCTTTAATTTGGATAGCGGCTGCTGTTCGCTTTCCTGAATTAACGGACCGGATTTTGAACAAAGGAAGCAAATTGAATAAGTACCTATAAATAGTATACAAAATATACTTGCCTCAATATTAATTGACAAAAGGCATTCGACTATTTTAATTCTATAAAGAACTCTTGGCCAGCCTCAACAACTCCCAGTACTTGGCAACCACGGCTTCCTATTAAGCGCCTACATCTAATTTTATAGCCTGATAGATGGTGCTGTTTGTTTTGCCGAAGTATAGCCTTAAATAGATGGTATCAGTACTTGCGAACAAGATATTCATTGCTGGAACAAGTTGGTGGTCAATTAGTTAAATCATTTCATTGCGTGTTTTTAGCGAAAGACAAACACGAACTAAATTACGCACATTCATTTTGCCATTTCTGCATGATTTAGTAGGTTGAAAACATGAATAAAGTCCAAAAGTTAACGATTTGGGGGTACGGATGCAGTTTAGTTTGACTACCAGCGAAAAAGCTCACACTGTTTTAGTAGCAAAGATTCCCCCTTTAAAAATACACTTTATTATATAGTCATAATAATTGCCAGCTATAGGGTTAACTAAAATACAAAAGCGGCTTTCTACACTTGAGAAAGCCGCTTTTTGAGTTGTGACAATTGCCCTATTGCACTATGATTTTAGAATACTGGCGAACGTTGTTTCCGTTCACCGTTTCAATAATGTAGTTTCCTGTGTTTATATTCAGTGGCAGTACGTTTGCGCCACTTACGAATGATCCGCTTTTTAAAACTTTACCACTTATATCCAGCAGTTGGTAGCGTACTTGTTCGGCCGTTACTACTTTTACAATGCTGCCTTTTTGTACCAGGGTTGGGTATACCTGAATGCTGCCTGCTTTACCATCAATATTTACCTGACGAATGGCGCTCACTGTTTCTTTGCCATCCATATCTGCTGAGCGAAGACGGTAGTAGCTGGTACCGCTTAATGGTTTGCTATCAGTAATTTGGTAGTTGCGAAGGGTAGCACTATTGCCTGCTGCATTCAGGCTGCCTACTGTTTCCCAAGTATTGCTGCTTGTGGTACTGCTGCGTTCAACCACAAATTTCTTCAGATTGATTTCTGTGCTAGACTGCCAGGTGATAAGTACTGATTTATTTTGAACCGCCTGTGCATCGAATCCTACTAGCTGCACTGGAAGAACAAGACCAGAGCAATCGAAAGTGGTAGTATCAGCAGGGGTAAAGTTTACTCTTATGGTATTGGTGAAAGGCTTGTTTTGGATATCAAACATCTGTGTGCCTGTTTGTGAAGCATCGTAAAAAGTGATAGGTGAAGCGGCGCTGGTTCCAGCAAACACATTTCCTTGTTGGGTAGTGCTACCAGTGAAATGCATTTTGCCAGCACCGGTTACTTTACCATCGTTTCCAAAGTCGCCACCCCGCATTACGCTTCTGGTTCCTAATTCGAAAGAAGCACCAGAGTTGTTTTGAATTTTACCACCAGGGCACCATACCAATCCGTTGTTAGTAAAAGTAGAAGTAGCATCATTTGTTAGTCCCAATACTGATACAAACCGGCAGTTATTGACTACACTAGTAGTAGAATTTACATTGGTTAGGCCATTTACTACCATCAACCCATCGTTTAGTACACTGCCTTTTGGGTTAAAATTGGTTTGAACCCGGGCAACAGCACCGCTTCTGTTGTAAAAAGCGCTGCTGGAGAAGTTCAGGTTTAAATCTCCTTGTATATATACAGTACCAGAATTATCTAATGAGCTGGTGTTGCCAATAGGTAAATTGGAATTGACACGTAAAACGCCGCCTGTTTTGTTTTCTACCTTCAGGTCGCTGCCGTTAAAATTGAGGCCATTATTAAATGTTAACTCACCAGAATTAGTTATCCGTACGGTAGAGCCATCCATTGTAACGCCGTTGCTGAAGTTTACTTTACCATAGTTCGTTAGCTTAAAACCACTCTTCAGGCTTACGTTAGGCATTGTACTTTCTCCATATATATAGAAAGTACCGCTAAGGCCACCATTAATATTCTGCGGTTTGAAGTTGGCGCCACTGCTTATATATATAACAGCGTTGGAACTGATGCTTGAAATATTGCCTGAGTAGGTACCACTGGTAAGGCAGTAGTTGCCAGCACCAATGTTGAGGTTATCGCCACTGATGCTTTGAGATCCGGAAGGACATTGAGCAGTACACAGCTTAGTAAAGGACATGAGGAGGACGCTCAGAAAAAAGTAGATTTTTTTCATGTTATAGGTTTAGGGTATTAAAAAAAGAAGATGCTGTTGCTATATCAGCCGGTAATTATGTTATAGCATCTTAAAAATGTATGAAGTAGTTGCGTTTCAAATGAGATTGGATTAACTAAGAAATTGTCATCAACACCTGGCTTTCGTTTTGCCAGACTATAGAATATCAAACTATCCTTTTCACTTAAAAACAGTCTAAATAATTTCAGCAAGACTGCTTTTTCAAAATCCTCTATTTGTTCGTTGACAGTACAAAAATAGTCAGCTTTTATTAAAAATCGCAAATAATTGAATTTATTTCAAAAATAATTACGGATTTCATCTAAAAATAGTTTCAAAGTCAAAACATTGTTGCATAATATGCAGATATTAAAATCTGTCAGAGTTTAGAAAAATGCTTTGACGTCTAAAATGTTCCAAATTGTTGTAGGGAGTGTTGCTATCAAATTTGCAAACTGATGATTGTAGCAGCTAGGCAATATATGGCTTTAAAAAAGATAGCTTTTACCTTCCACCGGGCAGCTGGCTTTCTATAGTATCGTAGCCTATTGATGATTCTCTCAATGCCGTTTTGTTGTTTATAACTTTTAAAATCTATTATACGTTGCTGAAAACCACTGCTTTTGGGTGGTATAACCGTTTCTATGCCTTCACTATCCGGGTAGTGCAGCAGCTATTATGCATCGCAGGCTTTCTCCGCTGGAAAGGAAATACTGGCTCCATTACTGTTTAAAAATTCAACAGCAGCGATGCGGAGGCTGGCTGGGGATCAGTTTTTTGATATATAAACCATAAGCAATAGTAGGTATTGGCATTTGCTACAACGCTCAGCTTTAAGAACGAAAGTTGAGTGGCAGATAGCACGATACTATAATTTAACTAGTGGTTAGCTACTCCTATATTTTCTTTCAAATTGATGATAGCCTTTAACAAGCAGGAGTGCAGATAATAATATCAATAACAGGCTGAGGAAAAATAAATTGATAACCGTAAAGAAAATGGAGCTGATCACAAAGATGAAAAACAGGATTTGCAAAAATTCTTTCATCGTAAGATCGTCGTGAAAGGTGATGCTATTAATGAAGACTAATATACTAAAACCACTGAGTATAAAACTCAGCGTATCGCTGTAATAAAGATGAGCTGGAGAAAGCGTTATACCAGTACATATTTCTGGCAATAGCAACGTATCTTTTTTACAGGAGAACAGCGATACAAGAAGCAGGACAGAAAGTAGCTTTTCGTAACAGACAGTTTGGGGGACAGTAAATGTTGATTGTTTGACGGAATAATCCGTTCATTCATTGCATCGGCTGGAAACTTTTATTTACGGTTTATAGCTATGACGTTCAACAGGCTAGTCAATCCTGAACGACAATCGCTGGCCGCTAGTTGTTGCAGCGTTCTCTTTAGGTCTATTACCCTATAACGAAAATGCCCTTAGATGGGAGGAGCAAAAAGGACAGGTGAAAAGAAGTCGACGTAGATACAAATTCGCCTATATCATATCGACAGTTCTTTCTTCCTATACATTATGAAAAGTCCTATAACGCCCGCCGTTACACAAACATCTGCAACATTGAAAATGCCAGTTCTGATATTTCCCAGACCAATGTTCATGAAGTCCGTAACATGCCGGTCAAATAATAACCGATCCAAAATATTACCCATTCCGCCTGCAATAATTAGAGAGAAAATATTTATCTGAAGCATGCTGAGCTTCTTTGCATTCAGTAACACATACACAAACAAAGCCGTAAGAATCATCATTGGTATAATGCTCAACAGCCAAAAACTAGCTGCTTTTGGCAGATCATCTCCTAAACTCATAGCAGCGCCTGTATTTTCTACGTACTGAAGTCGAAAAGTATCATGCAGGTAAGAAATAGGCCCCTGGTTCTTCAGATGTTGCTTTGCCAAGTTCTTGGTTGCTTTATCCCAACTAATGAGAGCTAAGCAGCTTATGCAGAATAGAAGAATCTTGAATGTTCTTTTCATTTTTAATATTTGAAGAGGAGGAGGTGGCGTAAAGCTAATGAGTAATGTGGAAGATAGAAGGGCAGATCTATTTAGTAAGAGCCAAAACCATCACAGGACCAGGTTTCTCTTTTCATACC
>CAXTDG010000225.1:4528-7510 GCA_964242675.1 uncultured Chitinophagaceae bacterium | reverse complement strand
ATCCCTACGCAAAACCTGGCCCGCCTGAGCAAAGGCAAAATGATTGGTGTACGCTACAATGCCGACAAAGAATGGGTAGGTGGTACGCTGGCTTATTTTGAGAAGTAAGGATGGTGAATAGTCAATGGTGAGTGGTGAATGATAGTTACTAGCACTTTACTTTCTTTAGTTTACGGACAGGTTAAGCCCTGAAAATTCTTGCAGGGTTTCTGGCTTTTTAACTCTGCGGACTCGCTACATTCTCCGCTTCAGTAAAAGCTCAATAGTAGCACAACACTTGAACGGTGCCAACGCCGCATGAGTTCAATGGATAGATTATAACCTGGCTCAAAAAGAAAACGGTGAAAAGAATGCTACCCGTGATAGGAAAACCATGAAAGCCAAAATAGTTACGGTTCTAGCTGCTGCCTGCCCACTGCTGTCTGCTGACTACTTCTTTCTTTAACTAACTTTCACAAAACACTAAGCAGCTCTCGTAGGTTATAAATGCTCAACTTTGGATAAACGCACACCTAAGCATTTATGAAGAAAAGCCTGATCATTTTTTCCCTCATTATAGCTGTTGCAGGTATCTGTTCCTTTCGGTTCGGTGGTAGCGAGGGCGATGGAAAAAAGCCTTACGCCATTCCTTACCAGCAACAGTTTCCCGGCAATAGCCCCGACAGCGGCTATTGGTACCTGGTTTCCGGCGATTACTTAAAAAGCGGCCTCCCTTATTCGCTGTATAAAAAAAGCGGCATGAAGGAGCCGGAAAACTTCCTGCATCGTACCGGCCTCAACGATGGTATTCCTTATAATTTCACCACCATTACAGCGCCCAACGGGGCGCAGATTGTAGCACCTAACTGCCTGTACTGCCATGCCCAAAAATGGGGCGATAGCCTGGTGATTGGTATGGGCAATAGCCTGAGCGACTACACTATGCCACAAGATGCCACCATGAGAATGATGGAAATGGCAGTAGGTATGATGGGTTCTCCGGCAGAGAAACAGGCAGCAATTGCTTTTCTGAAAGCAGGTAAAGCTTCCTACAAATACATGGTGGCCGAAAGCAAGGGCGTAAATGTAGCCGACCGGCTTACATCGGTGCTGGCAGCTCACCGTAATCCAGAAACCTTCCAGTGGATTGATAAGGAAACGATTAAAGTACCGGAAGAAACCATCCCAACCGATGTGCCAGCCTGGTGGTTGTTGAAAAAGAAAAATGCCATGTTTTACAATGGCTTTGGCCGGGGCGATTTTCCCCGTTTCCTGATGGCCAGCAACCTACTGACAGTGAGCGATACGGCTGAGTCATCCGAAGTATTAACCCATTTTGATAACGTACTAGCATATATCTATACATTAAAAGCACCTGCCTATTCAAAAGGCATTAACCAGCAATTAGCAGCACAGGGCAAACCTGTTTTTGAAGATCATTGCGGTGGTTGTCATGGTAAATATGGTGCTAATGAAAGCTATCCCAACCTGCTGATCCCAACCAGCATTGTTCAAACAGATTCTACGCTGGTAAACAGCAATTTTAGTAGTAATGCCTTTCTGGATTGGTTTGGCAAAAGCTGGTTCACCACTGGTAAGCGGCCAGCTTCGTTGGTTCCTTTCAAAGGCTACATTGCCCCACCGCTGGATGGCGTATGGTGTACCGCCCCCTACCTGCACAATGCCAGCGTACCTAACCTAGAAACGCTGTTGAATAGTAAAGAGCGACCAACCTTCTGGCGGCGCAATTTTGATGTGCCCGAATATGATTATGAAAAGATAGGCTGGAAGTACACCGTATCTGAAAGACAAGACAGTCGCAATACGTACAATACCACGCTAAAAGGCTATAGCAATAGTGGCCACACTTTTGGCGATAAGCTAACTGTGGAAGAACGTAAGGCAGTGATAGAATATCTGAAGACACTATAAAAATTATTATAAGAAGCGTTGTTAGTTTACCAACCTTTTCCTCCCCATCTTCCTTTACCAATTCCATTTCCATTTTATGGAAACGCCTACTTTTAGCCGCTGTAACCTACGTTTGCAACTATGAGCCAAAAGATGACCGCTGCCATTACTGCTGTTGGTGGCTATGTACCGGAATATATACTAACCAACGAGGAATTAGAAAGGATGGTGGATACCAGCGATGAGTGGATACGCACCCGGACGGGCATCAGCGAACGTCGGCTGCTAAAAGGCGAAGGACTGGCAACCAGCGACCTGGCCGTACCCGCTGTACAAGAATTATTGGCCCAAAGAGGAATTGCCGCTGCTGAACTTGATTGCATCATTGTAGCCACCGTAACACCGGATATGGTGTTCCCGGCTACGGCCAATATACTAGCCGATAAAATTGGCGCAACAAACGCCTTCGGTTTCGACCTGGGCGCTGCCTGTAGCGGTTTTTTGTTTGCCCTTACCAATGGCGCTGCTTTTATAGAAAGTGGTCGTTATAAAAAAGTGCTGGTTGTAGGTGCCGATAAAATGAGCGCCATTGTAGACTATACCGACCGCAACACCTGCATTCTGTTTGGCGATGCCGCCGGTGCCGTATTGCTTGAACCCAATTATGATGGCTTCGGCTTGCTGGATAGCATTTTAAAAAGTGATGGAAGTGGCCGACATTTTCTACACATGAAGGCAGGCGGTAGCCAAAAACCGGCTTCCATAGAAACGGTATTAGCGAAAGAACACTTTGCCTACCAGGAAGGAAAAACGGTTTTTAAATTTGCCGTTACCGGTATGGCCGATGTAAGTGCCGAACTGCTGCAACGCAACAACCTGACGGGTGATGACATTGCCTGGCTGGTGCCGCACCAGGCCAACCTGCGTATTATCGACGCCACCGCCCACCGCATGGGCATCGGCATTGAAAAAGTAATGATCAACATACAGAAGTTTGGCAATACCACAGCGGCTACCATACCGCTGTGCCTGTGGGAATGGCAACACCAACTCAAGAAAGGCGATAACCTGGTACTGGCCGCTTTTGGCGGT
>CAXTDG010000225.1:0-4518 GCA_964242675.1 uncultured Chitinophagaceae bacterium | reverse complement strand
ACAATAATTAGCAATAGATAATTGATAATTATCGTTACTAGTTAATTACTGTTTTTAATTGTCCTTTACAATGATTCAAAGGAAATTCTCAGTTGGGGCATCCCGTTGGGTCGGGCTATCCGTTCCAAGTCTGCAGCGCCATCTTTACTTCTTAGCTTTGCTTTTCTAACTCCCTGTGGCGCTTTGCGGGCTTTCCACTGCTATCCCTTGCCCTTGCAAAGTTTATCTTACGTTATTCATTCCGTCTTCAACCCGGTTTGACCTTTGTAAAGCCCAACTGCCTTTCACAATTATTTATTATCAATTATAAGAAATGCTGATTCGCAAAGCCCGCCGTGAAGATTGCCCCCGCCTGTTGGAACTGGTAATAGAACTAGCGGTGTACGAAAAGGAACCAGAAGCCGTAACGGTAACGCTGGAACATTTTGAAGAAAGTGGCTTTGGCCCCAGGCCGGTTTGGGAAGCATTTGTAGCCTACACCCGCAATGAAGACGGTGATGATACCATTCATGGTTTTGCCCTGTACTACATCCGCTACAGCACCTGGAAGGGCCAGCGATTATACCTCGAAGATTTGATTGTAACCGAAACCATGCGTTGCCACGGCATTGGTAGTTTGCTGATGAATGCCCTTATAAAAGAAGGCAAGGAAAAACGCTACAACGGTATGGTGTGGCAGGTACTACACTGGAATGAACCCGCTATTGCTTTTTACAAAAAACTGGGTGCCAGTTTTGATGAGGGCTGGATTAACTGCTCTATCAATTTCTAAAGTTTTATTCTATGGTTACCTAAGAAGAGGAAGGTAAGAATCCACCTTACCTTGCCGCCCATCATCAATAACATAGGAATGCCTATTGAAAATCAGATACAGGTTACATCCGAAATAGGAACGCTTCGCCGCATCATCATTCATAGCCCCGATGGAGGCATTGGCAAAATAGTTCCCAGCAAGTTTAAAGAATGGCTGTACGACGATACGGTGTACCTGCAGAAAATGCGTCGGGAATACAACGAGTACGTAAAATTGCTACTCTATTTCCTTGACCCGGAAAAAATTCCGTACGTACTGGAATGCGAAAAACGGGAAAGTGAAAACCACCTGCAGATAGACTGCTACAAGCCTGATAAACCCAATTTTTACAACAGCGATAAAGTATTGGATGTACAGTACCTGCTGGCACAATTGCTACAGCAGCCGGAACTACGCAAAGAAATGATAGTAGCGGTATGTGCCTCCGAAGGGTGTAGTTACAAAACGCAGCAAGGGCTGTTAAGTATTGAAGATCCGCATCAGCTAGCCAAAGTGCTTATTAGCGGCGTAGTTATCTCAAAAAATGAACGGGAAGAAGATGTGAATCACTTCATTTTTCCGCCGCTGCCCAATCTCATTTTCACCCGGGATATTTCTATTGTGCTGAACCAACACATACTTATAAGCAAAGCTGCTACGCCTGCCCGCAGTCGGGAAAGCCTGCTGATGAAATACATTGTATACCACAGCTTGCTACAGCAAAAAAATGATAACGTACTAGAAGTGCCGGAAAGCAGCGATTTCTTTTTGCAAAGCGAAGAAGAACAAGAACACCGGAAGATATGCATTGAAGGCGGCGATATAATGATGATTGCTCGTAATCACCTGCTTATTGGCTGTAGTGAACGCACCACTTTTAGTGGTGTCAACGGGTTGATCCACACTGTATTTCAACATTCGGGTACCGGCATCGAAAAAATATCAGTCGTTAAAATTCCGAAGGGAAGGGCACAAATGCACATTGACACAGTATTTACCCATGTACGTAGAGATACCTGGGTACTGTATGGCAAGTTTTCGGAAGCGCTACAGGTGCACAATCAAAAACCATTTTCTTACAACTATTGCCTTAGCAACGAACACCAGAAAGATGCCTGGCAGGAAGTTGAGATCCTGCGTTTCTACAAACCAACAGAAGACGAGTACAATGCTGCCACTAATTATCAGCAAACTGTTCGGATAGCCGGGCTGGAGGCCCTGCTTCGCAATATCAGTGAAGAGGATTTTGGCGTACCTCCGGCTGATGTAAAAATCATTTACAGTGGCAATAATATCTTCCCCTACGACGAACGGGAGCAGTGGACCGATAGCTGTAATGTGCTGGCCCTAAAAGATGGTGTAGTGGTTGGGTACGACCGCAACGAAAAAACACAGCAGGCATTTGAAGAAGCCGGTTTCACAGTAACCACGGTAGCCGATTTGTTTTACCAACTGGACAATAAACACCTGCAGGTGCAGGATATAAAAGATACCCTGATACTGCTACCCAGTGCCGAACTAAGCCGGGCCCGTGGCGGTGCCCACTGCATGAGCCTGCCGCTGCTGCGAGATGACTATTAGCAGCCGTTTAAGTTCAAAGTTTTGTATCCGCAGGTGGTTCACTTGTTCATCTGTTGTCCGATGTATTTCATTGTTTATTATCAATTTTCCATTGTCAATTATTCATTATCCATTGAACTATGTCTTTTATCGCTTCAACCGTACTAATGGTGCGGCCAGCCGCTTTTGCTTACAATGCTGAAACGGCTGTAAATAATAGTTTTCAAATCAAAGAAGTTTCTTTTACGAATGAAAAAGTATTGGCAGAATTCGACGGCTTTGTGCAGCAGCTTCGGCAAGTGGGTGTAGATGTAATAGTGGTAGCCGATTCTGCTGAGCCAGCAAAGCCCGATGCAGTTTTCCCTAATAATTGGTTTTGTACATTGCCTGGTGGCAAACTGGCTACTTTCCCCATGTACGCACCCAATCGCAGGCAAGAACGACGGGGAGATATTATACAACAACTACAGCAGCGGCTCAGGGTAAATGAAGTACAAGACTGGACAAAGACAGAAGCAGAAAATAAATTTCTGGAAGGTACTGGCAGCATGGTGATAGACCACGGCAGCAAAACAATTTATGCCTGCTTATCTCCTCGTACCAATAAAGATTTACTGGAAGAATTTGCTCATAAAAATAATTACGAGGTTGTTTGCTTTACTGCAAATGATGAAGCCCGGCAACCCATTTATCATACCAATGTAATGATGCACATTGGCGACGGCTATGCGGTGGTTTGTACGCATTCTATAACCGATGCAGCGGAGCAAAAAATGGTAATTGAAAAACTAAAATCTTCCGGCCATTTGGTAGTACCAATTACTTTCCAGCAAATGAATTCCTTTGCCGGAAACATGCTACAAGTGCAAAGCACAGAAGGCCAAAAAATAACAGTACTTAGCAGGCAGGCGTATGCCAGTTTATCGCCCTTACAAATTGAAACTTTAATGGCTCATACGCTACTATTGCCAGTTGATATTACTACAATAGAAACAACTGGCGGCGGCAGTGCCCGGTGCATGATGGCAGAAATTTTTGAGTAAACTATTACGGCTTTTACTATCTGTCTTAAATCAGGCATATTCAATCATATTCCGTTTTTACTCATTGCTATATTTACAGGCCTTCATACGGAGTTCTCTTTGAGGAAAATTACTTCATATGAGACGTGTTTTGTTTCTGTTGGCAGTTATAGGTACTGCTAATTCTTTGTTTGCTCAAAACGTAGGCATTGGTACATCGGTACCTGCTTATAAGGTAGATGTAATAGGCAAAATTCATAGTACTGATAATATAATGACGGACAATTATGTGGGTATTGGAACCACTAATCCTATTTATAAGCTACAGGTAAATGATGGCTCAATTGCCATCTTTAATTCAGCAGACACAAAGACCTGGTATTTTAATTACAGTAGTACAGGAAATTATTTTCAGTTGTCTGAAGGTGGTGTTCCTCGTATGGTAGCATTGAACGGTGGTAATATTGGCATCAATACCACTGCACCAGCTTACAAGTTAGATGTAAATGGTACGGCCAATGTAGAAACCAACCTAACTGTTGGCGGTAATGCTACTGTTGATGGAAACCTGACGGTTAATAATGGCAAAGGCATTGTGCGTAGCTGGAATGGCTCCCAAATTAAATATTATACACAGGAGTCTTCGGTTCATGCGGTGTTAGCTGCTTTTGGTACATCTATCGAAGGCACTATTGCATGGCCGTCTGGCATTTTCACCAATCCTCCGCAAATATTGGTAGGCGATATTACTTCCACAGGTGGTTCAACGGGTCAACTTTTCAGAGTACAGATTGTGTGTTATGATGCAACTACTAATAATTGCCATTTCCGATTAATTAATACCTGGAATGGCCCTGTAGATTACAACATTACCTGGAACATTGTTTACATAGGCAACTAACACTTTATTGCACTGATTTATACACTGGCGGTAAGGTTATCTTTGCCGCCATTTTTATGGCAGCACTTCAGTTTCAGCTACAGCATACCGACGAGCACAGCAGCGCAAGAGCAGGCAAAATAACCACCGACCATGGCGAAATAGAAACCCCCATTTTTATGCCGGTGGGTACTATTGGTACGGTAAAAGCGGTGAGCCAACAACAACTGGTTGCCGATGTGAAAGCGCAGATTATTTGGGGC
>CAXTDG010000224.1:0-7532 GCA_964242675.1 uncultured Chitinophagaceae bacterium | reverse complement strand
AACGGCATCACAAAGCAACTATGCCCTTCCTGTAATACTGCCCCGCTTACTGGTTGCCCCTTGGGCGGTGTACCTATCTATACCCAGGGGCTGAATCAGAGCAATTACATTACGCAAAGTTCTTCTCTGCTTGTTGACTCTGCCTATGGCCGCTACAGCCTCACCGTTACTGAACCAAGCCCACTGCATATACAGGCTAGACTTACCAGTCATGTTTTTAAGCCGGCAGATACCACTATCACCCCTTCCAGCAACATATCGGGGCTTGACTTTGTGGATACGACGGTGCACAGTATTTCCGGCTACTTTACGGCGGGGTGTAGTGGCTACATCGGAACGGCTACACTTGAGTTTAGTGATGTGCAACTCAATAGCGACGGCACCGAACGTACTGCATGCTTCACCAAGCGGGTTACTACCAGCAGCGGGTCGGGGTATTATAAAATAACGCTTCCGGCACGCCGGTACAGGGTAGGGATTGTTGACCTTGTGCCACTTCCCGGGCTGGAACTTACAGGTAATACAAACATCAATATTGCAAAGCCTTTCATTAATCATTCCACGACGGACTCGCTCACACGCAACATTAGCAACCAGGATACAATACTGAATCTGGTATACGTACGCCCCCCTACCATTTTCATTACCGGCTTGTCCAATGTATGCCCCGGCACGGTGCAGCGGCCTGCTTTTGCCCTGCTGCAACAGGGTCTTCAGGATAGTTTTAAAGTAACAGTATACCAGGGGCTGGCCTCCTACGGCTGCCCGTTGTCGGACACGACTAATAAAATACGGATAAACACCAATGTGCAGCAAGATGACCAGGCGGAGGATTTGTATTATAAAGTTTCCACTACCGGTACCCAGGTAAAACTACGAGGCGGTACACCCAACATCACCGGCAATAACCTGAAACCAGTGCGGTTTTACTTTACCGACAGGTATGGCCGTAGCACCCCCGATACCACCCGTAATGTACTGGTAACTGGCGTGAAGCAGCAAGGCACCACTTTTACCACTGTATCGCCGCAGCTACCATTGGTAGTACTGCACGACCCACCCGGCGACCTGAGCTACAGCACCTGGCAAAGCACCCAATCCATTACCAACTCCATTCGCTTCTACGGAGCTACCACAGTAGGTGCGGAAGCCTGGGCCAAGGCCAGGGTTGGCTTTAAGTTTTCGGCAGGGATATTTGTGGCCGAGGAAACGGAAGTGTGGGGAGAAGTAGGAACTACCATTTCAGCCAGTGCAAAGGTGGGTGTGGGTAATGAAGCTACTGTTACCACCACTACCCTTCAAAATTTTTCAACCGCCAGCAACCCGGATGTAATTGGTGGAGAAGGAGACGTGTACGTAGGCGGTGCAATGAACCTGAACTATGCTAAATCTCTTGAAGTGAAACTCAATAACGATTGCACCGTTGACACCATACCCAGGTTGCTGGTGGCCAACAGCGGCTACAGCACTACCTATATCTACAGCGAAGAGCATATTGTGAACTCTGTAATCCCCAGTCTACAGGCACTGGCACAGGTAAGTATCAACCCCGACTCGGCCCGCCGATACCGTGACCAGATAAGGGTTTGGCAGCAGGTGCTGAATAATAATGCAACCAATAAAAGGCAGGCACCCTTTTTTGAAAACTACTCTTTCGATGGTTCAGCCGGCCCCTACACCAATACCAGTATCAGCAGTTCCTCACAAGCCAATACTATAGAATTCAACCTGGATTTAAATACAGAAATAACCGGAGAACTAGGGCTTTTGAACGCCGGAGAAGGCTATAGCGGCGGTGTAAAAGCTAACTTTAAAGTAGAATTCGGCCGGAGCGAAACAGGCACGGAAACCAACGAAACAGCTATTTCCTACACGCTGGACGATAATGACCCCGGCGATTATTTTTCGGTAAATGTGAAGAAAGACCCGGTGTACAATACGCCTGTGTTTGAGCTGGCTGCCGGTACTACCAGTTGCCCGCAGGAACCTGGCACGCAGCAGCGGGACCAGATTTATCTTACCGCTGTAAACCCCGTGGTTAGAAATGTAGGGGTCAACGATTACGCTAACTTTACCCTTAATATCACCAATACCAGCGAAAGCCAGGAACCCCGAACCTACCGGCTGGCGTATGACCAGGGCACCAATATAGCCAACGAAAGTGTACGCATTGCCGGTACCGATTACACCGGTATTCCTGTAACCGTTGGCCCGCTGAACTATCAGCAGACGGCCTATGTAGTTGTTTCTATTAAAAGACTGCCCAATTCATCCGTATATACGTACGAGGGCGAGCGATTCAGGGTAATTGACAACTGTAGCGCCGGTTCCAGCAATGTTAGCAAAACAGTAAATGTTTCGGCCTACTATGCTTCGCCCTGCAGCAATATTGATATGACGCTACCAGCCGATGGCTGGGTGCTTACGGCTACCGGCAATAACCAGGTATTTGTACAGCCCTCCGGCTATGACACTAGTACACTGGCAGGCGTAGTATTGCAATACTCTTCTGGTAACAATGCCAGCAGCTGGATGGACGGCCCGGCACTTACTACCGCTCAACTGGCCAACGGGTTTAACTTCAATACTTCTACTCTGCCGGATGGCCCTTATAGCCTGCGGCTACGGCTAAACTGCAACAGTGGTGTAAATGGCACAAGTGTCGTGTATTCAGGCCGGGCTACCGGCGTTATAGACCGAAAGGCCCCCGCCCTGTTTGGCCGCCCCGACCCAACGGATGATAACTATGTAAGCGGCAATATTATTGGCTTTACCTACGACGAAAAGCTGAATACTAACCCCACCGGCCTTCAGGTAACGGTACGCCGCCTAAGCAACAGCCAACTGATACCAGCTACGGCCAACATTTACGATAATAAAGTTATCATAACACCTACCACAAGTATTACCAGCTTCAATGGCGATAGCATCCGGGTTATTCTTTCAGGTATAAGCGATGTATATGGAAATGTAAAGGCTGCGGCAGATACAAGCCGGTTTACGGTTGGCACCACCGTTACAGGTACCGGCAACCAGGCACTTACGGTGGCCATTACCAACCCAACGGTGTATAAAAACGGGGATACTTCTATTATCGTGTATTTCAATTTGCCGGTAAATGTTACCAGGGATACCCGTGTCAACTATTCCATTGGTGGCACCGCCCGCTATGGCATTGATTACAACGTTATTTACACCGATTCCTCCACTCTATATGCTGGCTTCAATGGCTCAACCGGAAGCATCAGAATCGCCAACGGCACCCGGCAGGCTATCCTAAGAATAAAACCGATAACCGGCGATACGGGCTACACGCCCAACAAAACAATTATCATCAGCCTTACCGACGGAGGCGATTATTCTATTGGGTCTCCTAACTCCGTAACGGGTACCCTCACCAGTGAAGATGGCATTGGCACGTACACTTTTACAGGCGATGGCAACTGGAATATAAAAAATAACTGGCTGAACGGAAATATGCCGCTCACCACACTGGTAGCACCTAAAGAAATCATCATTTTGCCCAGCGGTGTATGCCTGCTGAATGTAGCGCAAACCATACGGCCCGGTGCCAAAATAACCGTGAAGCAAAACCGCCGGTTTGTGATACAGGGCAACTTGAAACAGAATTAACCCTTAATTCATGCTGCTCTTTCCCCTCTGCTTTGCAGCAACCAGGCAGGGGGGAAGCAGCAAAAAAGGCACAACCATTTTACTTAATAACACCACTATGCTATCTTATCAAAATACAACCGCTTCGATCACTACCTATAAGCTTAGTCTTACCGACAACCGGGGCGAACATTTTTTTTCTTCGAATGATATTATTCGAATGGAGGCAGCAGACAACTATACAATTATTTACCTAACCAATAAGGAGCGGCCTTTCGTGGTATCGAAGGTGCTAAAGGTGTACGAAGAATTGCTTAGCCCTTATGGATTTGTACGTACCCATCGTAGCCACCTGGTGAATAAGCATTACGTAAAACAAATTGATAGCTGTTGCGTGGTAATGCAGGATGCCTCTGTGGTTCGCATCACACAACGCAAAAAAACTTCCTGCATCAGGAAGTTGCGAATTGCCTGAAGAATAAAGAAAATCAACTTTAAAAAATTACCCTTCCGTTCCCAAATGTTATGTATTCCTTTTTTACCGCCAGGTCAATAGCTTTTTATTGCTCAATCCTCTAATTTACTAGCACTTAGGTCAACTTCTTCTCCCGCCTCATTTTCAAACACCCAATTTTTTAAAACTTCATCGTTATCTGGCAAAATTGCTTCTGGCAATTCGAATTGCAGATAATGAATAACACCACTACCGGAAATGTTCAGCCCTTCGTAATGCGTTTTAATTTGTAATAATTCTGGTTCAGTTGCTTGCTGGTACACGTCGTCATAATCTTTCAGCAAAGGCAAGTCATACGCAGCAATTACCTGTTTGGTAAAGCGGTACAATAGGGGGGAGTCAGTTTTCAAATTCACCTTGCCACCTACCTGCATGATTTGCTGATACAGTCGTAAAAATTTGGGATGCGTTAGCCGCTTTTTGTGCTTGCTGCGGCGCAACTGTGGGTCGGGAAACGTAATCCAGATTTCATTGACTTCATCAGCAGAAAAATAAGAAGTAATCTGGTCAATTTCAGAACGGATAAAAGCAGCATTAGGTAATTTTTCTTCTAATGCTTTACGGGCACCAATGTAAATTCGATTACCCTTAATGTCCATCCCTATACAATTCTTTTGAGGGAAAAGCCGGGCTAGCCCTACTGTATATTCTCCTCTACCGCAGGCCAGTTCTAGCACTAAGTTTCTATTATCTTTTAATCCGCTTTCAGTAAAAAACGCCTGCCATTTTCCCTGCATTTCTTTTGGATATTCCAGTACATTGGGGAAAGATTTGATAGCCGCAAACCGAATCAGTTTTTTTTGACCCATAGCGGGCAAAGGTAATTCACCTCAATTGAAGCTCTAATCAATTGCAGCAGTAAAGAACAATAAGAGAGTAGCAATCAAATATAGAAGGCTCTCCATTTTATGTATAGGAGACCGGGAGGCGAGGTTTCCTATATTTGCGCCCTCAAAAAAAGCTGATATGTTTCGTACCCATACCTGTGGCGAACTGCGACTGACCGATGCAAAGACCGAAGTGACCCTGGCGGGTTGGGTACAAAGCATCCGCAAGTTCGGCGCTATTACTTTCATTGATCTGCGGGATCGCTATGGCGTTACGCAACTGCTGTTTGGCGAAAACCTTAATGCACAGTTGGATGCAGCACCGCTGGGCCGGGAGTTCGTGTTGCAGGCCACCGGCAAAGTATCGGAGCGTACGGCCAAGAATGCTAACATCCTAACTGGTGATGTTGAGATTGCAGTTTCCGATTTCAAGGTGCTGAATAAGAGCAATGTACCGCCCTTTACCATACAGGAAGATACCGACGGCGGCGATGACCTGCGAATGAAGTACCGCTTCCTCGACCTACGTCGCAGTCCGCTACGCCGCAATTTGGAACTACGCTATTCCGTAAACCGCAGTGCCCGTAACTACCTGCACGAAAATGGGTTTATGGATATCGAAACACCTTTTTTAATAAAAAGTACGCCCGAAGGTGCTAGAGATTTTGTGGTGCCTAGCCGGATGAATGCAGGCCAGTTTTATGCCCTGCCGCAAAGCCCACAAACCTTTAAACAACTGCTGATGGTAAGCGGCTACGACCGCTACTACCAGATTGTAAAATGCTTCCGAGATGAAGACCTGCGGGCCGACCGCCAGCCAGAATTTACACAGATCGACTGCGAAATGGCATTCGTGGAGCAGGAAGATATCCTAAATATGTTTGAAGGCTTGGTGAAACGAATTTTCAAAGATGTAAAAAATATAGATTACTACGACAAGGTAGAACGCACCACCTGGGAAGAAGCCATGTGGCAGTACGGCAACGATAAGCCCGACATCCGTTTTGAAATGAAACTCAGCAACCTGAAGTTTCCGCAACACACCTTCCCTTCTAAAGAAAGTATTTCCAACCTGATTGCTGGTGAGTTTGCCGTGTTCAATGATGCTGAAACGGTAATTGCGATTGCAGTTCCCGGTTGTGCTGAATATACCCGCAAGCAAACTGACGAACTAACCGAATGGGTGAAGCGGCCACAGATTGGTATGAAGGGGCTGGCATTTATTAAATGCAATGCCGATGGCACCTACAAAAGCAGCATCGACAAATTTTACAGTGAAGACAAGCTGAAAGCCATTGCCGATACAGCTGGTGCAAAAGCTGGCGACCTTGTTTTGATACTTGCCGGTGCTGAAGAACGTACCCGCAAAGCCACCAGCGATCTGCGGATGGAAATGGGCAAACGCCTGGGCCTGCGGAAAGAAAACGAATATAAACTGCTGTGGGTGCTCGACTTCCCGCTATTTGAATATGCCGAGGAAGAAAACCGCTGGGTAGCCCGGCATCATCCGTTCACCAGCCCTAAGCCGGTGGATATTCCGGTGATGATTGGCAATGACCCAACTATTACCGATCCATCAAAATACCTGGAGCATCCGTACGCCAACATCAAGGCCAACGCCTACGATATGGTATTGAACGGCAACGAAATTGGTGGCGGTAGCATCCGTATTTACCAACGGGAACTACAGGAAAAAATGTTTGCCGCCCTGGGTATGGATGCCGAAGAGCAGCAGCACAAGTTTGGCTTTTTGCTGGGCGCTTTTGAGTACGGTGCCCCGCCGCATGGTGGTATCGCCTTTGGTTTCGATCGGTTGTGTGCCCTGCTTGGCGGCAGCGAAAGCATTCGGGATTTCATTGCTTTCCCCAAAAACAACAGTGGCCGGGATGTGATGCTCGATGCCCCAAGTGCTATTGACCAAAAACAATTTGACGAACTCCAGATAAAACTGGACTTGAAATAACAACCAAAACGCAGCCCTCAAATGGCTGCGTTTTTAGTAAAAATCATTAGCTCGGTTCTACCAGCAAATAGCTTTATTACTTGTAAATAAACTTTTACGATTCCTTCTATAATCATTTTTTGTTCAAAGTAGTGTTGGCGCTACTTTTGCCGCCCGTTTATAAAAAGTAAGCGGCGCTGCCACAACGGTCATTTTTGCCGCAGGCAGCCTCAAAAGAAAATTATTATGGCTACTATTACCAGGGAAAACGTTGCCCCGTTGACAGATAAAATCACGGTAGCACTGGCAAAAGACGACTACTACCCACAGTTTGAAAAATCTTTGAAAGCATATGCCAAGAAGGCTAATATGCAAGGCTTCCGGCCTGGTCAGGTACCGCAGGGCCTGGTAAAAAAGATGTATGGCCAGAGCATCTTTACCGAAGAAGTGATGAAGACCGTTGAAAAAGAAATCAACGGCTACCTTACCGAGCAAAATCCCGAAATATTTGCCCAGCCGCTGCCTGCTGAAGAGAATGATTTTTCGGCCCGCAGCCTTGATATGAATAATCCGAAAGACCTGAGCTTTAGCTTCGAAATCGGCTTGAAACCGCAGGTAAATGTTTCTGATTTAAGCC
>CAXTDG010000223.1:0-7545 GCA_964242675.1 uncultured Chitinophagaceae bacterium | reverse complement strand
AACCGCACCTGCTGATATCCTGGCTATTAAAGGACCCTTTGCTGTACAAGAATATGTGGTAAATGAAATTCAGGAAGTATATCGCCTGCAAGGTGTAAAGATCAACGACAAGCATATTGAAGTGATCGTACGCCAGATGATGAAGAAAGTTGAAATTGTAGAAGCTGGCGATACCAAATTCCTCGAAGAGGATCTGGAAGATCGTTGGGACTTCAACCAGGAAAACGACTTCACTTTTGATAAGAAAGTAGTAACAGAAGCTGGTGGTAGCGCCAAAATGCGTCCTGGTCAGATTGTAAGTCTGCGGGAAGTACGGGAAGAAAACAGTGTATTGCGTCGTAACGACCGGACACTGGTGGAATACCGTGACGCACAACCATCTACCAGCCGCCCGGTATTGCTGGGTATCACCAAAGCATCTTTGGGTGTACAAAGCTGGATTTCTGCTGCATCGTTCCAGGAAACAACCAAAGTACTGAGCGTTGCCGCTATTAATGGTAAAGCGGATGATATGTTGGGCTTGAAAGAAAACGTAATTACCGGACATGCAATACCTGCAGGTACAGGTTTACGGGATTTTGAAAACCTGATTGTAGGTAGCAAGGAAGAATATGACCTGCTGGCTACCACCCGTGAAGCCATGAGCTTTGACGATGAAGAGTAAGCCACTCTTTACATAAATGAAGAAGCCCGTTGCAGCTATGCAGCGGGCTTTTTTTGTTAATAGCTTAGATGATTTGAGATAGAATGATGCTGAGAAATAAGGTGCTGTTTATTAATTTCCTCTAATAAAATGAGCAGTAAAATATTTGAACTAATTGAAAGGGTAGGAGCTAGCAAAGCAATAAGAATGATAAAATATTAAAGTAATCAAATGATTGACTACAAGGCAAACCAAAAAAAGCATTGCTATAATAGCTAATGATACTTTAAGCAGTTTTTATGCTGGTGCAACTAATGATTTTTTTCCTTTGTATTTTTTAGTCCAAATGAAAATGAGTGGCGTAAACGATATAGTTGGCAATAGCCAGGCAAGTATGCCCGGCAGAATCGTATTATTTACTACTAAAAATGCAGTGACCGAAGCAATGTAACTAGCCGTCATTCGCTGTATATGGGTTGTAAGCCAGTTGTTTTTTATCAGTGATTTGCCTTTGAAATTGATATAATCCTGAAAAACAAAAAACAAACTGATAAAGCCAAATACAAGCATAACGGTGCCAAAAGAATTTTCATAGTACAGGTTGTAAATTCCGTAACCAATAAATCCTAGCCCGAAAAATAGCATCAGCAGGCTAAGAAGCCAATCGGCAAAATGTACATCCTGCACAGTTTTTTTATTGACGGCCCGCCTGCCGGTAAGTAGCATATAGCTGGTAAATACCCCTATGATAAACAGGAAGTAATTAGGGTGCAGATAGGAGAGAGGCAAGGCCACTAATGCCGATACCAGCATTGCAGTAAAATAGATCTTGCCAATGAGTATATGCGACTTGCCGCCTTTTTTTGCCAATAATACATACAGCCCTAATAACAGACTGACAGCGCCACCAGCTATATGTAGAGCAAGCAGTATTTTAAACAAACTCATTGTTATTGCTTTGGTTTTACCAAAATAAGGAATTTATAAAGACAGATAAGGTTCAACGCCTGCCCGAATTTCACTGATCAGTTCTTCGTCCATAAACTGATATTCATCTGCAATATCAAGTGTGATGATTTTCTTTTGATTCGCCTCCACCGGAAATTTTTCCAGTATCCTTTGCCGGTGCTTCTTTTCCATTACAAATATGATGTCGGCCCAAGCAATGGCATTTGCAGTAAGTTTTATTCGGGCCGAAGGTTCTGTTCCTGCCGACCTTGCACTGATGTAAGGATCATTTTTGTAAATAGCTTCCGCTGTTGGGCTACGCCATTGGTTTCTGCTGCACACAAATAAAACGTTCATGCAAGAAAATTTTGTAAGAAGCAGTCAATCAAAATTCCACCACTCTTCTTGTTCGAAGTTTTCTCCCAGGATATAAGGCTGGCCAATCATAGGCGAAACAAAAGCTTGTGCTTCTTTCTGCGTAGCTATGGCTAACCGCTTGACAGGATCATTCCATGGATGGTTGGACAAAGTGAATTTTGACCAGTGCACGGGGAAGAGAGTAGCTGCATTCAAATCCTTCGCTGCTTTTGCCGTTTCCTCGGGCATCATGTGTATCTGTGGCCAGTCTTCACCATATTGGCCGCATTCCAAAAAAGCCAGGTCAAACTTTTTAAACCGTTCACCAATAATTTTAAACTGAGCATCGTAGCCAGAATCTCCACCAATAAAAAGGGTATAACCGTGCATCTGCAAAACAAATGACGACTAAAACGTTTTGCCCCTGGTAATGCCTCTGCCCGAAAAGTGCCTGGCAGGTGTAGCCGTAATACTGATTGTAGCATCGAACAAATGATTTTGCCACCAATCCAATTCAACCATTTTATCTTTCGGAAGGCCCCAATACTCCAAGTGTTCGCCTACACCCAATGAGGTGACGATGGTTTTTACTTTGTCCTTAAGTTTCAAAATGGTTTGAAAATCCAGATGGTCGTAGTGATCATGTGTAAGAATTAAAAGATCTATTGCGGGGAAATCTTCAACACTATAATTATCAGATCCGGGAAAAGACTTACCGAAAAAACTAACCGGAGAGGCATTGCCGCTAAATACCGGATCCACTAAAACAGTATAGCCTTTTGATTGAATAAAGTAAGAGGAATGACCAAACCAAACAATTACCGGCTTATCAGCATGTAACTGCTTCAGGTCCGTTTTTACGTATGAGATTGATTTACTTGGTTTAACCGTTTTAGGCCTGTTATAAAAATCCTTCAGCAATTTCAAAAACGAAACATTCTTAGCCATTACCGAAGTGGGTTCCACATTTTGAAAAGAACCACTTTTATAATGAGGCGATTGTATTATTCTTTCCAGCCGTTTGCCGGATGGTTGCTTCCCGAATACTTTTGGATACATGTGGGCTGATTAAAATAGCTGGTTGAATACGCTTTTGAAAGCGTAAAGAACGGTATGACAGGGAAATATGAGATATACTTTTCTTAAGAACACCACACTAGAATACATAAGATAACCCTCATGAATTCGGCATACGGTTGTGATTTCACCTTATCGCAGTTTATGCCGTTTCCAGCGTTACTTTTTTCTTACTCGTCGGCTTTACCAACTTGTTTACAACTACGACAGGCATTTTCGTTTGGTCAACTCTATTGGCAATTATTTTTAAATCAATCTACTAATGAAAAAAGCCTTTTTTGCAGCTATTGTATTCTCCTGTTTGATAGTAAAAGGGCAGTCACAATTGCCTGCGCAAAAAGTAGAATTTGGCTTAAGCCTCGGTGCAAACCTAACTAACATTCACGGCAACGGTATGGCTACGGGTTATGGCAGTGGTTTTACCGCAGGTGCTTTTAGCCATATTCCACTTTCAGCAAAATGGAACCTACAACCGGAGGTGCTTTTCAATTATGTAAACACAAAAAAGGGAGCTGGCTTTTTAGAATACTATGTAAACAGCGGCAATGAGAATGCGGCTGAGAAAGTGAATCTTAATTATATAAGCGTTCCAGTATTGTTAGGGTATAAGCTCAACAAAACTTTTACATTGAATGCAGGCCCACAGTATAGTTCTCTGATTTATGAAAATGACAACCTGCTACAAAGCAACAAAGCATCTTACCAACGTAGCGATCTCGGCATTGTAGCAGGCGGCCAGGTGCATCTGGAAAACTTAAGTTTTTATGCCCGGTACGTATTGGGTGTAATGAATGTAAATGCAATTGATGACCGCTATAAGTGGCAAAGCCGCCAGGTGCAATTAGGCCTCAATTTGAAGTTGTTTTAAGAATTTAAGGTAATTGACTTTGATTAATGAAGAGCATAAATTCCATTCCTAAAACAAAACCCAGCTATAGAAATAGCTGGGTTGTGTGAAAAAAACAAAACTAAGTCTGCCAAACAGCCTGTGGAAAGCCAATAATTTATTCCTTCACCAATACGGTTGTTGTAAGTAATTGCCCGGTAGTGCCGTACACCTGCACCCGGTAAGAACCGGCAGCCAATGCCTTAGCAGCTATTGATTCTATATTACCAGTAACCTTTTGCGTAAGCACCACCTGGCCATTGTTGTTTATTAATTTTAAATACATACCCGCTTCCAGGCCGGTGATGGTCGTTTTATCTTTCACCGGATTGGGATACAAAATAATACTGGTTGTGGTGCCAAAGTTGAGCAACCGCACATCAGAATAGCTTTGCTGATTGTCTTTTTCCATTATTTTAATGCGGTAGTAATTAGCGCCCTGTAGTGGCTTAAAATCGGTGAAATTGTAAGTGCGGCTTTTGGTTGTATTACCTAAAGATGTCACTGCCCCGATTGAAACATAATCACGGCCGTTGGCACTGCATTCAATATTGTAGGAAGCAATGCCCTGCTCCTGTGAAACTGACCAGCTTAACATAGCAACACTATTTTGCCGGGTGGCTGAAAAACTGGTTAGCGAAAGCGGCAGAATAGTAGCTGGAGGGCTAAATTTCCATAAATCATTCAGCATACCGCCATTGTTGGCTGCATCAGAACCATAACCACCCCAAAGCCAGAAATTGCCGCTATTGTCCGTCCACGACACATCGAAATACCTTGCACCGGGGGTATTGTTAGTCGCCGCAATTCCTTGTGAGCCATACGCACCCGGCTGTGCAGCAATATCACTGCCCTTTACCCAGGCCCAGTATCCGGTACTCATATCAAATCGCCACAGGTCGTTCATATTATCAAGATTACCAGCGGCATCCATTCCGTACCCGCCCAGCATCCACAAATTTCCATAACTATCTTTAAAAGATACCGAACCAAATCTGCCTCCCGGGTTATTAGGAGTTGCGGCGGTACCAATAATGCCATACGTGCCGTTCTGGTATCCTACATCGCTTCCTTTCATCCAGGTCCAGTTGCCCGTAGCTACATTATATTTCCATAAATCGTTCAGATAGCCTCTGCCATTTGCAGCAGACATACCATCGCCTCCAAATAACCAAAAATTACCGCTGTTGTCTGTCCAGCTGGCTGGTAGCGTTCTGCCACCGGGCATATTGCTGGTAGTCGCCACCCCTATCATACCATAGTTGCCGGTCTGGTCCAGGGTGTTGCTACCTTTCATCCAGGTCCAGTTGTTGGTAGCCAAATCATACTTCCACAAGTCGTTTAAAATGGCAGCCCCATTTGTGTTTGTTGCAAAGCCTTCGCCGCTGAACAGCCATAAATTGCCGCCATTGTCTTTCCATGCGGCTCCGCCATACCGGGCACCGGGTGTATTTGCCGCAGCAGCTACACCCATTGTACCATACACACCTATCATATTTGATACATCACTGCCCTTCATCCAGGTCCAGTTGCCCGTAGTGATGTTGTATTTCCATAAGTCATTTAGTTCTCCATACGTAGTGGCAGCGTAGCCATAACCACCCAATAGCCAAAGATTACCTGCATTGTCCACCCAGGTTATGCTTCCATATCTGCCGCCAGGCACGTTGGCTGTGGCAGCAGTACCCTGGGTACCATATATGGCTCCGTTTTGGGAAACTGCGTTGTTACTACCTTTCATCCATGCCCAATTACCGGTGCTTACATCTAGTTTCCAGAGGTCGTTTAAATATCCGCTCATACTGCCAGAATTTCCATAGCCACCAAAGAGCCACATGTTGCCGGCATTGTCTTTCCAGGATACACTTCCGTATCTCGATCCTGGAGAATTGGCGGCACCAGGTGTAGCCATAGCGCCATAAGTACCCGACTGGTAAACTGTATTGCTACCTTTTATCCAGGCCCACTGGCTTGTTTGAGCAGATGATTTGGAGAAGCTGAAGCCTGCTATTGCGATCAGCAACGCATAGCAAATGAAATTTGATCTTGTTTTCATAGACATTGGATTATCAAAAAGGGGAGACCTTTTGAAATGAGAAATATTGGAAGGATATTTTGAGAAGAATGCCTGTAGATGGCACAGCGCCAGATATGAATCAGCCTGTTTACACACAACGGAGTGTGCTTATCTGGTAGATGAACCAATGGCTGGTTAGATATGCCTGAAAAATATTGCGTAGGCGCAAAGAGGATGGAAAGACGGATGATCTTTTCATAGAATGTAATTGGATATGCCATTTAACGATAATTGTAGGCAGATATTATTTTGCAAACAAAAAAGTTTGAACCGTATGGTTTCAGCGTATAAAAAAAGCGGAAACAAGGTATGTTTCCGCTTTTTTTCGAGATAAGGCTTGTTGCGATTTAGTGTTGCTTTGTAAGCTTGCCGATGGCTTTTGCGCTTGCTGTAAGTACGCTACCTAACTTCTTCACTTTGTCTGCTTCGGCACCTTCTGCTTGTTCGGCAGCAGCGGTAGTTTCCTTACCCAACTTGGTCAGTAGTTCTACAATTTTTTTGCCTTCACCTGAGGTAATGGCTTCTTTCAGGCTTTGCAAATCGTCGGCAATTCCCTTTAGTTCTTTGTGTTCGCTTAGGGTTTTGATCCAGCCACTAATGCTGGTTTGGGCACCTCTGGTTGTTTCCCCGTCTACTTCTTTTTGCAGGCTCTCAATAGTTGAATCTAAATGTTGCGATTGTGTTTTCTCTGACATAACTCTTGTTTTGAAAAAATGAACTACACCTTTTGCGATGTGGCAGGAATAGAACAATAAGTAAGCCTTGATGGACTCAAAAGACTTTTTTTGTACAACGAAAAACCGATAACTTTTCAACAAGACTGTGTACAAATTTTACCTGCTGCACAACGAACCTTTAGATGAACTGACTGTGCTGCTTATGTAGTGGGGCATGTGACCAATAAAACACGAAACGAATGATGTAAAGCGGCTGAACAGAAATGTTAAGGCTACAACGAAGTGCAGCGGTGGTAAATTATGGCCTGTCTGTTTCTACAACATTAACCAGGGAAACGACCAAAACCTTCAACTCATGAAAACCAGGCTCATATTATTACTTGTATTTGTTTGTGTCTTTTATCATAGTAAAGCGCAATCTATTCAAGAGCAAATGACCCGGCAGCAACCCGATTGCAGAGATGTTCGGGTGAATGCATCGGAGGTGCTGCCTAAGTTGTATGCAGCAAAATCGTTCGACTCCATGCAGGTAGCAATTAACCTAATGCATCAATTTTGTGGAGAAAGCGCAGACGATGTTTTTTACCTGACTACACTACTTCATATTCAGCAATCCACTTTTTCCATCACAGAGATTTCAGAAGATTATCGGTTCAACCGTTTTTTGTACAACTACCATGTTGATACAACAATTTACCGATACAGTAGCTACCGCCGTCCTTATTATCCGTTCAACGAGGGTTGGTATGATAAACTTCCCCTGCTGATACAAGCCTGGGCCAGAGATCTGCTTAGCCGACCAGGCCTTACTAACAATGAGTTGTTTGTGTGCAATGTGCTGGCTGAAAACTTTAAAAACCCGACGACTACGCTACAAAAT
>CAXTDG010000222.1:0-7556 GCA_964242675.1 uncultured Chitinophagaceae bacterium | reverse complement strand
AACCGGCACCATGAACGATAGAAGGGAAATGCTGACGAAGGTGTACAAAACAGCCCACACCCAATTAGTAGGCAAGCAAAAAAATTACCTGAAAGAAGTAAAAGGCTTAGGCATTCAAGACCCGGCCAATCCATCCGCCAAAGACAATGGCACCTACCAAAACCCGGTATGTGCAGCTACGCTGCTGAGTGCTGGTACCGACTGCTGGAATGCTTTAGGTTTAGGTTTCGGAACGCTGGATATCGTACCGTTTTTTGGCAGCACCACTGCCATAGCAGCCATACCCGGTGGGCTAGCTGCTTTCGACTATATGATTACCGCCGTTTTCCGGGAACCAGTGATTGAAATTTTTCAGCCCTTTCCCTGGATGGAGGCGAAAGAAAAATTCACTGGCTTTATTGAAACGGAATACGCAGCGCTGAGCCATTATAACCTTTCCGTGCCACCGGCTCCGGTTTCGCTGTTGTCGGAAAAAACCGGCGAGAACCGACCGCTTTCGGTAGATGATTTTTACTATCAGCAAAACAGGATTAGCTGGCTGCGGAGCGATTTGCAACTGCAAAGTCCGCTTTGCTATTCGGTTGGTTATAAAAATGCTATTACAGGTGCGGCAACGGCTTATCTCAATGGCGGCCGACCCTTTATCCCCGGCTGCCTGCAACCACTTATGCCGGCTCTTCGGGCCGATCCCGATGCAGAAGACCCACCCGGCCGGGATGGCAGTACGTATGATAAATTTTACCATGACCGTTCGCCGTTTCCCTTTATTGGCTCGGTATCGCATCGCTATTATGTGGCAGCACAAAATGTATTTGGCTTATGGAGCGACTGGCAGCTGACGGATAGTCTGCAAGCAGCTAAGCCGCCGCAAAAGCCGGAGATTATTTCAGCAAAATTCATTACCCAACACCAGGGTGTAGTTACCCATATCTACCCGGCTACGCTGGAGATTACCTTCAACTGGAACTGGGAAGATCGCCGGCCTTCCGAAATTCATTTTACGAGCCGATTCCTCGATCCACCGGTGCCGAACCCGGCAACGGGTGGTATGCCGGGACTAATACTAACGAATGCTGGTGTAGCGATCGTAAAACGCTATGTGGTAAAGTTTGCTGCTTCCGGTGCACCGGCCTTGTACGAATTTCCTAACCTGGCAACGCCGGTAGCTACTACTGTTGGGAAGGTATACGCCGATCCTGCCGTATCTGGCGGTACCAGCCAGGGCGGTGCTCCCCCGGCCGATGATGATACCCGGAGTTACAAACTGCAACTGTACAATGCTCAGTTGAATTTTACTACTAAAACAAGGCTGTGGTATACCATTTATGCCAGGGCTACTGAACTTAGAAATCCTGCTTTATTTTCGGCTGATAGCAGTCCGCTGGTCATCAATGTATCCGATCCTAACCCGGTAAGTACACCGGTTTTTCCGCCGGATATTAAATGGGCTTCTTTGCCGGACGTAACCAATACCAGCCGCTATCATTTAAAAATTACGGCTGGCGAAGTGGTACCCGGCGCTGTGGGCTATGCCGTATATCGGGCTACCGAAATGAGCCTGCGAGACAGGATGAATGGCATTGCTTCTTACCCAACCACTGGAACTATTTTCCAACGGCGAACTGCCCTTAATGCTGCCAGCGCTGCCGATAAAAATGCAGCTAAGGATGCTTTTATACGTGTAAATAAAGCCTTAATAACCGACTTGGTAAAAGGCGTAGAATTGGAAATGAATGGGGATGTGGATGGGTTGTACATCTATGCCATTTCTTCCTTTACCGACCAGAATGCGGAGAGCGATTTATCAAGCTGGATTTATGTAGCCGTTCCGCAACGCATTACCCCTGGCGTGCCGGTGCTTACTGGTTATGTAGATAAAACAGGGCCAACCCCTAAAGTAAAAATCAGGATTGATCTGGCTACCGGCGACAACACAGCCAGCCTGCAATTATTCAAAACCATCAAAAGCTTTTTAGCTGCCGACCTAAACCTGATGGGTTTGCCATTTGCCACCGGGCCGGGGGCAGGTTTTAAAAAATACCGGCTAAAAACCGGCGCCGAACTGGCTGATGTACTGGTGCCGGATGCCAGCACCAATCGCTACGATTATTTGCTATATGAAGAAACGGTAGCACCCGCCTGGACACCGCTCTACTACCGGGCTGCGGCATTAGGTAAAAATGCCCCGACAGATGGCTTGTTACCCGGTCGGTCGCCATCTTCTAATTTGCTGGAACTATTGCCACCACCACCTCTAGCACCACCAGATATTATCAATGCAGGTCTAGCGCTGGGTGTTAGTGGTATTCGGCTCAGTTTTAAAACCAATGCCTATACCGGCATCAGCAAGCAGGGAAATCATGTTATTACTATCTACCGGCTCAAAACGGATGGCACCTGGGAAGAGTTGTTGAAAAGTGATATTCCAGCCATTCAAAAACTGGTTTCCGGTGCACCCACAACGCAGGGAACACTGTATCGGCTGCAAAAAGATAGCAGTGGCTACACCGGTTTTCAATTGGACCTAGCAAACACCACAAAACTAACGCTACGAGTGGTGGTGGCTGATCCACTGGGTCGCACCAAAACCTTCCCCGATCCAGATACACCTGCAGTAAAAGTGACTGGTGTGATACTGAAGTATCAGCAGGCATCGGTTGGTATGGAGATAAAAGAAGTGACTGTTGTAAAAGCAGTAGCCAGCGTAACAATAGGTATTAAAACAAATGTGAGTAAACAGAAGCCACTCGTAGGCCAGTTTACACTGGAAATACTGGTGCAACCGGCTTTGATAAGGGTTACGCAAAAGCTACTATCGGTGGCCATGCACACCATTCCGGACAAGCTGCCCCCACTAATGAAAAGTGGCATTGCTGGTGGTGCTGTAGCCGATGTAAACGGGCTATACACGTATGCGGCGCTGTTTTCATCTACCGCAGATGTCAATGCTATTCAAAATGCAAAAGCAATTATTGTAAGGATTACCAGCCCCAAAGGTGAGGTAGTAGAACAATCGCCCAAAACGCTTAGTGACCGTATCATCCGCTAAATGCAATCTTCATGATCAACGATATTATTCAACTATTGGGCCTGGCCAATCCACAGCTTTCCAAAAACTGGACTTTGCTGGGTGCTACGGTGCCTAATACTGCTATCCCTGTTGGGGCTGATGGCTTTACCATGCAATGCGGCAACGGCGCTGGCGAGGAATGGGTAGCACCGGTTACAGCCATCCTTACCAAAAATCAGCATCTGGATAAAATAACCTTGCCCAACGGCACCACGCCGCCAACAGGTAGTTATGTATTGCAACCATCAGCCAGTGTGTACCTGGCAATGGTGCGACTGTACAGCCGAATGATTGATGCCGGGAAAACGAATGCCAACAGCCACCTCAGCGACCGTCCCGTTCCCCGCTATTTCGTTTTTACTAGCACTACCAATCTAGCCTGGGTAGATGGATCAGACAATAAAACCGGCCCGGACAATGGCCTTTTTACCGCAGGCAGTCAACTACATTTTCAGGGTTCGCTTACGGTACACGATGAGGAAGGAATAGTGATTGATCCGCTGGCTGTAGCAGCGGCTTTCAATTTTTTCATTAATACCCATTGGGCGCTGGAAAATAAAAGCATTGGTGATACTACCGCCAATGCTGCTCCACCTTTTACCGCAGCGGCTCAGCGGCAGATCAATCAACTACTGCCCACCGGTACGCCGGACAAGCGAGTTCTGTTTACTACTATCTACAACGGCGCCTTTCAGCCAGCTACTTTTCCTTTTGGAAATGTAAGCCAGGTGGCTGGCACTGGCCTATATAAAATGACCAATGCGGCTAATCCTATTACCAAAAATGCAGGGGTGGATGATAATATAGAACTGGCGCTGGCTCCCAACGGAAAGTTTAGTAATACGCTTACTTACCCCGCAGGTGGTGCCGGATTAGCCCGTGATTTTATCCGGGTAAAAGTGGCCGACTGGAAAGCTCACCTGATTGGGTCGGCACCCGCTACAGAGCCCACCGTACAAAACAATTTGCTGCCCATTATTCGAAAAAATGAAGCGATTTCCTTTGCCCTAAATGGAAATGATTGCCTGGGCGAAGTAGCCCGAATGACTGCCGGAGCACCACCTACCGCTATGATTGCTTCCGTTGATATTACGAATGATTTCGCCCTGCCAACGCCGCCCGATGGTACAGGCAACGACCTGTGGCCACAATTTGCCCAGGGCGTACCTACCAGCACCGCCGATATTCCAGCCAACTTATTTACTAACCCGGCCGCTCCCATTACGCTTACAGCTCATTACGTTACCGATGCTACGGTTTTAAATACCGATGTATATTTTGAAATGAGCGGCGCCGCTTTGCAAAATGGCTGGGCCATTCGGTTGTATACCCGTGTGTTTAATACTACCGATGGTTCTGAAACCCGTGGCGATGGAGGCGGCACCATTGTGCGGAACAATAAAGCGGCTTTTATTTTGAAAGATCCGCTGCACATTTTTAGGCCTTTTACTGCTGGCATTACGCCGCCGGTAAATGGTATTTTGATGGTGGATGCCATGGTGATTAATGGAGCCAATCCAGTGAAGAACCGGTTGTTTGGCAGCATCACTACCACCATTGCAGCAGCAGCCGCTCTCTCTGCTGCGGAACAAGCGGCCATACTGCCCGGAACCAACACGCTAAACACTATTGCCACAAGAGGGACCGCACCCGGCGGATTTTTGGGTATTCGCACTTCGCCACAGCCCATCAATGCCATCACTAATGTAATGTCGTTTATACTGGCTACGGGTAGTGATGGGCCACCATTTGTAGCACCGGCCTTACCTACTCAAAGTCGATTGGAAGGGTTGGCAGCTTCTAAAACCGGCAGCAATTGGAGCGCCCTAAACAGCGGTCTACGAATGACGAAAGACAGCGTGGAGAATTTTTTGCGTCAGGGAAATCCTGGTAGTCCCGGCGGTAAGGATATACATACTACCGGTGCGGTAACCACCAATGGTCGACTGGCTTTTGACCTGACCCGTGCCACCATGCGCCGTACTATGAAGATTGGCACCCGCATGGCTAAATTGACTAATGATATTGCCTTCGCCCTACCCACCGAACCAGCTGCCACCGGCAGAAATATGATAGCAGCAGTGCTGCAAAACATAGCCAAAGGCACCGAATCTCCCCGATTTAATGAAGATGCTCCGGCCATGACCAAACTACCTGCGGATGCAGCTACACTAAGTACCCAAATCCAGAACCTACTTACCAACGATACCAAACCAGCCTGGTTGCCACCTGCTATAAAAGACCAGGTAAAAACTGCCCTTACCGGCACCACGGCAGCGGCCGACAAACAAGCTGCCTTCGATGAACTGAAAAGGGAATATGCGGCTTCGATGTTTGGCAGGCGGGATAGCTTTTATGCTATTAAAGCAGCTATTGAAAATGCCAAGCAATTTATCTATATCGAAGGCACTTTCTTCGGGCAAACAGCCTACCCGTCTGGTGATCCAAATGACCTAGTTCAGATATTGAAAACACAGCTTACGCAAAAGCCTGGGCTGAAGCTGATGCTCTGTTTGGCAGAGGAAATACCAGCTAATCGGGGCTACGAGAATTTTGCCCGACTGCACACCCAGCTTCGCAAAAATGCTATTGCCGATTTGCTGGGGCCTATTACAAATGGCGTAGCACAACGTAACAACCAGATGGTGGCTTTTCATCCGCTGGGTTTTCCGGGCAGGCCAGTAAAAATAGCTACGCAAGTCATTATTGCTGATGATGTATGGGCCTGCATGGGTACCAGTGCCATTAGCCAGCGGGGGTTGTTTTTTGATGGCAGTACCGATGTGGTTTTTGCTGACAAACAACTTCAATACGGCAAGGGCACCAGCATTACTTCCTTGCGAAAAAGCCTGATGCAACAGTACCTGCGTACTGCCAGTGCCTTACCTAATATGCCCACAGCCATACAGGTAGCGCTACAACATGGCTGGGATGCATTCAACATGCTGCGTCAATTGGCAGATAGCGGCGGTGCAGGTATGATTAAACAAATAAAACAAGAAGACATTTCTGATTTACCGCCTAATGTAGTGGCTGCTCTACAAAACCTGGCTGACCCCAATGGCGATACTTTTTACCAGGCACAAGCAGTGCTGACTACCTGGCTGGCAGCGCTGAGTACGGTACCGGAGTAGGTAAAAAAAGTAACAGGCAACTGGTAATAAGCAAGGTCGAATGAATGCAATCGCAAAGAAGCAAAAGACATTAAGAAAACTTATATTTCTTAATGTCTTTTGCTTCTTTGCAGGAATTACAATCTTAGCTACAGTCGTCTGTATATTCTACAGTAGTATGGTGATAGGCTGCGTGTTACTTCGCTTACATTTTTCCACCCATATCATCAGCACTTGGGCCGTAGCTGCCGGGGATAGGAATATTGAGCAGGCGCAGATACACGCCTAATTGTGCCCGGTGGTGAATCATTTGGGCAAAGCCGTGGCGGATGGCTTCGTATTTACTAACCGACATAATTACATGGCTGCCGTATTTCAGTGTCCAGGTAGGTTCCAGGTCAGCATCGGTAGCGGCTTCCAGTGCAGTCCGGCCTTTTTCAATATTTTCCTGCAATAGCGGTAGCAGTTCCGCAGCACTATCAACATGCGGCGGTATCATAGGAGTAACTGTCATATCCAGTTCGCTGGTATTTAATATCAGATCGGGCCAGCGGGCTATATCAGCAAGGTGGGTAGTTAGCTGGTTAAGGATCATGCTTTTGCTATGCGGCTTGTAATCCAGTTGACCATCCGGTACAGCAGCCAGCATTTTTTGGGTAATAGCATTTTCCTAGTTGAATTCATTTAAGAGCAGGGGAACAATTTGCATAAGGGACGTTTTTAGGAGGCGAAAAAAATTGATCTTGCACAAAGCAGATCATCTGATTTTAATAAGAGTTGCAAAAGATAACAGTTGTTGTACTAATCATCTTTTCAGCATTGCTTTTATTTTACTTACATAACTATTGGTGAAGCCCATTTCTTCCAAAGCAGCTAAATCTTCTAGGCAAATAGTTGCAAAAGATTTACCATCCACCTCTTTCAAAGGTTTCAATTTTTGATATAGCTTTTGAGCAGCCTCATATTTACCCTGAAACAATAAAGCATGTGCCAGGTTGGTTTGTACCCATGTTTGCGATGGGTCTAACTGAATTGCTTTCAAAGCATATTTTTCTGCTACATTAAATCTACCAGCCGCACAGGCATACCAAGAATTTCTACTGTAATAATTGAAAAGATTTTTGGCAACAAAAGGATTCGCTTTTGAATAGTTTAGCAACTGGGTTTCCAAGCCTTGTATTCTTTCATTTCTTGCTTGCATGGGTAATAGTGAATCTGGTAAAGACAGGTATAGCGCTGTCATATCACCTACTGCATTTACATATAATGCTGAATAAGCCTCCGGGTAAACAGGCATCCATTTTTCTCCAATATTCAAAAGTGCCTTACTCACCTTTTCTGCTGCTTCAAAATTTTTGATTTCAACATAAACC
>CAXTDG010000221.1:0-7644 GCA_964242675.1 uncultured Chitinophagaceae bacterium | reverse complement strand
TGAAAACGCAATTGCATCCATTTCCCTTCTCCTATTGGAGAAGGTGCCTGAAAGGTGGATGAGGCTGGCGATGGCACCGTTCAACAATAGTGCTGCTATTAAGCAGTTTCATTTTGGTACTCCCTATTGCATACTTCACTTCTAAAAATTACGAAAGAAGAAATATGTTTGGGCGCCAGAAAATTTTTATGCCCCCTATTAGCTTACGAATAGTATTTATCTGTGCTGCTTTTTATCTTTTACTATTGCTACAAAGCTGCAAACCAGATCCCCAAAATAAACTGATTGCTGAGTGGTACCAAACCTCAGAAACTTTTGTCCCTTGGGTAACGAACACAGAAAACATGGTTCTGCGATTATACACTAAAGGCGTGTATACCCAGTATGGCTCTTACAGCTACTCTTTTGGCCGTTGGCGGTACAACGAAAAAGGAGCTTATATGCACCTGCACCAGGAAACTGGCACTTCAAAAGAAGCGGATCAATACCTGAAAATAGAGTCGCTCCAGTATAAGCAACTCACAGCAGGGCTGTTTTTGCAAATGCCTTTTTACAGTAATAGGCAGCAGGAGCTATATCATTTCAAGCGGCAGGAAAATGACTCGAAGGCCGACCCTTATAGCCCCGAAGCCAATGAGTGGCGTATTCAACCTGCTGCTCCTGAATCGAGTGCTGCTATCAAAAAGCGAGTAGTTGGCTACCTGCATTTTTTACAGGCTATGTACCAGCACGCCATTGATAACGATATGGAAACGTTAAGCGATAGCTGGTATGCAACACCCATACAAATGCACTATGCCAATGGCGTACGGATGGCTTACTCCACCGAACTCGATAACTGGAATAGCTGTTTCTACGATTCGGCACAGGCGGTAAAAGGGTATCAATTCATTAGTGGTGGTGTGTATGATCTGAAGTTGAAAAAAGGAGTCAATCGCTTTGAACGCAACCTCGACTGCGTAGAGCAGTTATTGAAGGGATTGGAGAAGTAGTTGTCAGTTGGCTAGTTATCAGTATAGAAATTAAGACTTACGAACGTTGAAAAATATACGTCGATAAAACCCGCAATATTGATAACTGGCTAACTGACTACTGATTAACTGACCACTATATTTGCCCTACATCTAAAACTGTTTTCCATGAGTGCTTTTTCCGACCACAATTTTTCCGGCCAGAAGGCGCTGGTACGGGTAGATTTCAACGTACCGCTGGATAAGGAATTTCATATAACTGATGATACCCGTATGCGGGCCGCTGTTCCTACCATCGAAAAAATACTGAACGATGGTGGTAGCGTCATCCTGATGAGCCATTTGGGCCGCCCCAAAGAAGGCCCAACAAATAAATATTCGCTTGAGCATCTGATGCCACATTTGCAGCAGTTACTGGGTGGAAATGTACCTGTACAGTTTGCCAATGATTGCATTGGCCAGCAAGCCACCGATCTATCGGCCAACCTGCAACCCGGCGAAGTGTTGCTGCTGGAAAACCTGCGTTTTTATAAAGAAGAAGAAAAGGGACATAAAGGCTTTGCTGAGAAGCTAAGCAAACTAGGCAGTATATACGTAAATGATGCCTTCGGTACAGCCCACCGGGCACATGCTTCCACCGCTATTATTGCTGAGTTTTTCCCGAAGGAGGATAGGATGTTTGGCCTGCTAATGGAAAGCGAAGTGGCTAGTGCCGAAAAGGTATTGAATGATACACAAAAACCGTTCACCGCTATTTTGGGCGGAGCCAAGGTTTCCGATAAAATACTCATTATCGAAAACCTGCTGGAAAAGGCCCAGCATATGATTATTGGTGGTGGAATGGCTTACACGTTTCTAAAAGCACAGGGTGCCGAAATTGGAAGCAGCCTTTGCGAAAACGATAAGCTGAATTTAGCCAATGATCTGCTGGCGAAAGCAAAAGAAAAAGGTGTTGAGATTCATTTGCCTATAGATAGCGTAGTGGCTGATAAGTTTGCCGCAGATGCCGCTACCCAAACAGTAAGCAACCAAGAAATACCCCAGGGCTGGATGGGCCTTGACATCGGCCCCGAAGCTATTAAGCAATTTGGTGAAGTGCTGATGAAAAGCAAAACCATCCTTTGGAATGGCCCCATGGGCGTTTTTGAAATGGAAAAATTTCAGCAGGGAACAAAAGCTATTGCTGAAAAAGTAGCCGAAGCTACTGAAGCCGGAGCTTTTAGCTTAGTAGGTGGTGGTGATAGTGTGGCCGCTGTCAACCAGTTTGGCCTGGCCGATAAAGTAAGCTATGTAAGCACTGGCGGTGGAGCACTACTAGAGTATTTTGAAGGTAAAGAGCTGCCGGGCATCAAGGCAGTAAAAGCATAAGTATTGAATGTTTCATTTACAAAAGCAGCTTTCGGGCTGCTTTTGTATTTTAGTGGTTTGGTAAAAAGGAAAGTATGGGAGCGGAAGCAATAAGTATAAAGAAATATTATACATACGACGAGTACATACAGATATTGAGGCAGTCGGATGTTCGCTATGAATATTTCGATGGAGAAATATTTGCAATGGCAGGTGGTTCGCTCAATCATAGCGATATTACATATAATCTTGCCCGGTGCTTCAATGATGTTTTTCGTAAGCGAGGATGCCGTTGTTTTCAAGAAGGTGTAATGCTGGAACTACAACCAAATGATAAATATGCTTTTCCCGACATTTTACTTACCTGTAATGAGGAAGATGTAAATGCTGATTACGAAGTGAAACATCCACTGCTGATTGTCGAAGTGCTATCTCCTACAACAGAAAAGTTTGACCGGAACAAAAAAGAAATGTATTACCGTAGATTGTCTTCTTTAAGATACTATCTATTGGTAAGCCAATATGAACCCCTAGTACATTTATATAGCCGCAATAAAGCGACGGCTCTTTTTGATATAAAAGACTATAACGACATCAGCGATGTGATTGTGTTTCCTGGGCTAGATTTTTCCTTAAGCCTTCAAGAGATATACGATAATATCCGGTTTAAGTCTCCATAATTGCTTGCATTATTTTAGAATCGTAACTGCTATCCGAAATCAATATGACTTGTGAAAACCTATCGCATTATATCATTGAGCCGTTCACATACTACTCCAACTACCTCGATAGAGAAATAAAACTCGATGCTTTTTTACCACAAAAAGTAAATGACCTTACGACTGTAACGCTGTTACTGATAAACGACGGGCAGGATATGGAGCGGCTGGGCTTTGCGGAAATACTGGACAACTTAGCAGTTGCCGGAGCTATAGAGCCTGTATTGGCCGTAGGCATCCATTGCGATGAAAATCGAAGGCTGGAATATGGAACCGCCGATGTACTTGATAGCAAACAAAGAGGTAGCCGGGCCAAATACCATCGCCGGTTTGTGCTGGAGGAATTGATTCCACATATCCGCAGTCAGTATCATAGCAATGCTACCTTTAAAGAAATTGCTTTTGCTGGTTTTTCCTTAGGTGGCTTAAGTGCTATGGATATTATCTGGAAGCACCCGGAGATATTTTCTAAGGTAGGTGCTTTCAGCGGTTCATTTTGGTGGCGGTTGCGAGATTTGGAGGAAGGCTACGTAGAAGAAACTGACCGCATTATGCACCTGCTGGTACGGGAAGGGGCTTTTGCACCGCATCTAAAATTCTTTTTTCAAACGGGGGCGCTGGATGAAACTGCCGACCGTAATAACAATGGTATTATTGATAGTATTGATGATACGCTAGGCCTGATTGCTGAATTGGAACAGAAGGGTTATAACCAACCAGAACATATTCATTATCTGGAACTGGCTGATGGCCGTCATGATATACCTACCTGGGCACAGGCCATGCCGCATTTCTTAAAATGGGGCTGGGGCAAAAAAGAAACAGCCACCTGGTAGGCGGCTGTAATATTATATAACGAGTAAATTCTAGTAAAACAATTGGCTTAATACATTTCCCGGATCATTATTACGAGGCTTTAGGCTCCAAAAGGTGGTAAGTTGTTTTGCCTGCATAAACTGCTTTAGTTTATTTACCAGCGTTCCATTCAGTATATTAAACTTAGAAGCATAGGAAGACGGATCGGAAGTTTGTAGTGGTAAAATCTGTGTCTTCTGAGTTAAAAAATCAGCAACCGCTTCACTGGTTTGGGTGGCTTGCTCAGCGTTTAAGCTTAGGGTAGGCACTAGCTTTTCTACTATTTGGTTGGTTAATGTTTTTACATCGTAGCTGCCCTGTGCCCACAAGCTACCTGCCAGCAGAGCCATTGATAAGAACAGCGTTATCTTTTTCATAATGAAATATTTACGTAAATATACTTTAAAAATCTCTATACGGTTTCGAGGTTGAACAGGCTTTTAACGAATTCACTTTTGTTAAACACCAGCAAATCAGTCACTTTTTCGCCTACACCTATGTACCGCACCGGTATTTTCATAGCATTTGATACAGCCAATACTACGCCACCTTTTGCCGTACCATCTAGCTTGGTAATAGCCAGGCCGGTTACTTCTGTAGCGGCTGTAAATTGCTTAGCCTGCTCTAAAGCATTTTGGCCGGTGCTACCATCCAGTACCAGTAGCACTTCATGTGGGGCATCGGGTATATGGCGCTTGATCACTCGTTTTATTTTAGTCAACTCTTCCATTAGGTGAGCTTTGTTGTGCAAGCGACCCGCTGTATCAATAATCACAATATCCGAACCTCTGGAAACGGCACTTTGTACTGCATCGAAAGCTACGGCTGCCGGGTCGCTGCCCATTGGTTGCTTTACAATTGGTACACCTACCCGTTCGCTCCAAATGGTGAGCTGGTCAACCGCTGCGGCCCTAAACGTATCAGCAGCACCAAGTAGCACCGACTTACCCGCCTGTTTAAACTGATAAGCCAGCTTACCAATGGTTGTTGTTTTGCCCACACCATTTACGCCTACTACCAGCAACACATAAGGCTTTGGCATGCCTTGCAAATTGAAGTTCTTTGATAAACCCTCTGGTGCATCCGTTAGTATCGACTGCATTTCGTCCTGTAGCAAGCGGTTGAGATCAGAAGTGTTTACATACTTATCTCGTTTTACCCGTTCTTCCAGCTTATCAATAATGGCTTGGGTAGTTTCCATGCCTACATCGGAAGTGATGAGTGCTTCTTCCAGATCGTCGAGCACTTCTTCGTCTACCGTAGTTTTACCAGCTATTACCTTGGTTATTTTACTAAAAAAGCCTTCCTTGGTTTTTTGTAAGCCTTCATCCAGCGTTTCTTTTTCTTTTCTACCAAAGAGTTTATCGAAAAATCCCATAGTTAATTTAAGTTTCAGGATGCAAATACTAAGATTCAAGTAAGAAGGTGCAAAAGATCAGGTAAATTGTAAACTGTTCAAAGCGTTTGACAATCAATTATCTAAACTTATGCTATCTGATTTTTGAAGTTTGTATTTTGAACCGTTGTAAAACAAAAATAGCTGTCTTACCCTTTGCAGGTGTAAGTACAGCTTTAAATAAAATGAACATGGTAAAAAGTAAGCAGCTACCAATTATTTGGTGGCTAAGAAGTCTTTTACCTTGTCTTTGTGAATGATTTGCTCTTTGAAAGTATAAGCGCCTGTTTTAGGACTGCGTACTGCTTTAATTACTTTAGTCCAGTTCTTTGCCTCAGCGGCAGCTTTGGTATCTTTTACCTTTGCGTTTTTGGAAGCTACTTTTGCCATGATAAATGAGTTTGCTAATGAGATGATGTGCTTATGTGCTAATGAAAAGAGACCAATTTGCATTTCAACTGGCAAATCAGCACATTAGCAAACCAGCAGATTTATTTAATTTCTTTGTGCACCGTTACTTTCTTCATAATAGGGTTGAATTTCTTCAACTCTAAACGCTCTGGTGTATTCTTTTTGTTTTTTACAGTAATGTAGCGGCTGGTGCCAGGCAAGCCACTTGTTTTATGCTCAGTGCATTCCATTATTACCTGCACCCGGTTTCCTTTCTTAGCCATTGTTTTCGTTTTATATTGTTGCTTACTACGGTTCGGTTACGTTGCTTCCCAAAACTCAGTTTATACAGCTACTCCTTGCAACCGTAGTTCTTTCACTACAGTGTACAAACCATTTTTATTGATGGTACGGATAGCTTCTGAAGATACCTTCAGGGTAATCCACTTGTCTTCCTCAGCCAGGAAAAAACGCTTTGTTTGAAGATTGGGGTTAAAACGACGCTTCGTCTTAATATTAGAGTGACTAACCTTATTTCCTGTAACCGGTTTTTTGCCCGTAACCTGACATACTCTTGCCATAACAATCTGAAATTTTTGGGAGTGCAAATGTGAGGCAAATCTTTTATACAGCCAAAAGAAAAAGGAATTAATGTAAAATTTAGCGAACCGGAAACAAAAGTTGCCCACAGTTGGGGAAGTTTAAAGTCGAAAATTTAAGGTTTTAAGTTTCAAAAGCCGGGCAGTGTTACTACAGTTTCATTGTTATTCCCTGTTTATTTTTCATTCACTCCCTTTTGGCCCTGAACCATTCCAAAACCGGGTAGCTGAATAAAGTTTTGTAGCTTGATATGTTGAAACCCGGTTTCAGCCAACCAGCCTTTTATTTCAGGGGCCGTCCATAAGCCGGAAGTGCTGCTAAAAGAGAAGAAGAAACTTTGTAAGGCACCAATCATATCTCCTGCTGCCTGGCTAATATCTCTTCTGAAAAACTCCAGGATGTAAAAAGTGCCGCCAGGTTTTAAGGAAGCGAATATTTTTTGAGCAACCATTTTGTTTTCTACTTCGGTAAAGTGGTGAGCTACGTTGGCCATGATAATAGCATCGAAAGTATTATGCTGCAGATCTTCCTTTAAAATATTGCCTGCGGTAAACAGAAGCCGATCAGGATAAGGATTGGGCTTTTGGGCATTGGCTGCAACGGACTCTGGCAAATCGAAAACGGTAGCGAAAAGTTGCGGATACTTTTTTAATAATGCGGTGCTATACAAACCATGAGCCCCGCCAACATCAAGCAGTTGGGTGACCTTTGCAGGTAGCTTTATTTTCTTTGCCGCTAGCTGGCTAATGAGGCCCGACGTGGCCTGCATGGCATCTTGGTATAGTTGCCATTCGGCTGGCTGTAGGGTTTCGTGGTATTGCAGGCCTTTACCGGTTTTTAGGTACGCACCGGTTTGGCTCAACCAGGGGTAGCACACTTTACTATCAAACAATACTTGCGGGCCGTACGATTGTTGACTATCTTTCAATAGCCACTTTTTACTGGCGGTAGTAAGAGTAAATTTTTGATTGCCGTACCGAACGAGTTGTAAACCAGTTAAGGCATTTAATAAAGCGGCAACCGCTTTTTCATTCAGGTTGCAATGACTAGCAATAGCGGATGCAGATTGTTGCTTTGGGGCAATGGCTGCCAGCACACCATGCTCCACCGCTTCGCCAATGATTTTGGAGATGATAAAGCCAAAGTGAGCCAGCAGAATGGGTTGAGGAATGAGGCCGGTTTGTAGTACCAGCCATTCCAATGGGTTTTGTGATTGAAGGGAAATTTTCATAGTAAAGTCCGAAAGAAAAACCATAGACCATGGACAATAGAAAAGTCCAAAACAATTCTAGGCAGCCTGTTCCCATTTACAACTAACAACTAAGGTATCACTTCGCCTTCCAAATCGTAGTCGAAAGCCTTAGTG